>NZ_JBXWSK010000062.1:0-19768 GCF_059613385.1 Ruegeria sp. BHSA162 | reverse complement strand
TCACGCGGGCCCGCGCGCGCGGGTCGCTGTCGAACAGCGCGGCCAATTGCTCGGTCATCGCTCCTGCCAGCTGTTCGACATCGGTAATCGTGACCGCGCGATCATAATAGCGGGTGACGTCGTGGCCGATACCGATGGCCAGCAACTCGACCATCTTGCGCTTTTCGACCATGGCGATGACATCGCGCAGATGCTTCTCAAGGTAGTTGGCGGGGTTCACGCTGAGTGTTGAATCATCGACCGGAGCGCCATCCGAGATCACCATCAGGATCTTGCGCTGTTCACGACGCGCCAACATCCGGCGGTGGGCCCATTCCAGCGCCTCGCCGTCAATGTTTTCCTTCAGCAGGCCTTCTTTCATCATCAGGCCAAGGTTGGGCCGTGCGCGGCGCCAAGGCGCGTCGGCGCCCTTGTAGACGATGTGGCGCAGGTCATTCAGGCGGCCGGGTTGCTGCGGTCTGCCGTCGTTGAGCCACGCCTCACGCGCTTGTCCACCCTTCCATGCCCGCGTCGTGAAGCCCAAGATCTCGACCTTCACGTTGCACCGTTCCAGCGTGCGGGCCAAAACATCGGCGCAGATCGCTGCAATGGAAATCGGCCGTCCACGCATCGAGCCAGAATTGTCCAGCAACAGCGTCACCACGGTGTCGCGGAACTCGGTATCCTTCTCGACCTTGAAGCTGAGCGGTGTCGTGGGGTTGGCTACCACCCGCGCCAGCCGACCGGCATCCAGAATGCCCTCTTCGCGGTCAAACTCCCAGCTGCGGTTCTGCTGTGCCTGAAGGCGGCGCTGCAGCTTGTTGGCCAAGCGGCTTACAGCGCCCTTCAGCGGCTCGAGCTGCTGATCCAGATAGGCGCGCAGCCGTTCCAGTTCGGCGGGTTCGGCAAGGTCCTCGGCCGCAATCTCTTCGTCATGTGTGTTCAGGTAGACCATGTAGTCCGGATCGGCCTCGGAGGCGGGCGGAGGGGCAGGCGGCTCCAAAGGCGCTTCGCCCTCGGGCATCTCGGCTTCTTCACCCATCTCGTCCTCGGCCATCTCGTCCATCGAGACCTGCGCCTGAGACTGATCCTGTTGCTCTTCCTGAGTTTGCTCGGGCGTCGCGTCGGCGTCCTGGTCGTCTTGGTCGTCCTGGCCGGTGCTGTCCGGATCGGGCTGTTCTTCGGCGTCTTCCTCGGCCTGATCTTCCTGATCTTCGTCCAGTTCGTCCGGGTCGTCACCCAACTGGTCGCCATAGCCCAGATCCTTGATCATCTGGCGGGTGAATTTGGCGAATTCGGCCTGATCCGAGAGCACCTCGTCGAGATTCTCCAACACCCCGCCGGCCTGTTCCTCGATGAATCCGCGCCACAGGTTCATGACGTTCTCGGCTGCAGCGGGCAGATCACGCCCGGTCGCCAGATGACGGATCAGATAACCCGCCGCCACCGCAAGCGGTGCCTCCGAGGGTTGCTTGCATTGGTCATAGCCGCGCCGCAACGCCTCGTGGCCGATCTTGACGTCAATGTTCGAAGCCGTGCCGGGCATGTCCCGGGCGCCCATCGCTTCGCACCGGGCGGTTTCCATCGCTTCATAGAGGTCGCGCGCCATATCTCCCGGAGGCGCATATCGTGCATGCGTCGCATCGTCATGGTAGCGACGGTTCAGCGCCAGGGCATCTGCGGTGCCCCGCGCCAAAAGAACCTCTTCGCGTGTCATTCGGCGTGACACCTGCGGCAGGCGCATCGAGTCTCCGGACAGGCCCGACGGGTCGACGGAATAGCTTACCGACAACTCGGGATCATCGGCCATGACCTTGGTCGCCTCGGCCAGAGCCTTCTTGAACGGATCAGCAGGGTTGTCGTTCTTCTGCGCCATATCTATCAGCCCTCACTCACGCCCTTAGGCCCGACGCCCGGTTAAAGTGGCCGGACCCCGTCTTCATCTGGCCCCCGATGTCCCCGCCGGGGGCGTTGCGCCCGATCTGGGCGCAATCGATGCCATCAACCCAGGCTCACGCTGGCCGCGCTTTCCGGCAGTTCTTCGTCAAAACAACGCTGATAGAACTCGGCAACGGTCTGCCGTTCCAACTCGTCGCATTTGTTCAGGAAAGACAAGCGGAAGGCGTAGCCCACGTCGCGGAAGATCTCGGCGTTCTGCGCCCAGTTGATAACGGTACGCGGGCTCATCACGGTCGACAGATCGCCGTTCATGAACGCCGTCCGGGTCAGGTCGGCAACGGTGACCATCTGGCTGACGGTCTTGCGGCCTTTTTCGGTGTTGTAATGCGGCGCCTTGGACAGAACGATCATCACCTCGGCGTCGTGGCTGAGGTAGTTGAGCGTCGCCACCAGCGACCAGCGGTCCATCTGGGCCTGGTTGATCTGCTGAACGCCATGATACAGGCCGGTGGTGTCACCCAGACCCACGGTGTTGGCGGTCGCGAACAGGCGGAAATAGGGGTTCGGCGTGATGATCTCGTTCTGGTCCAGCAAGGTGAGCTTGCCGTCATGCTCCAGAACCCGCTGGATCACGAACATCACGTCGGCGCGGCCGGCATCGTATTCGTCGAACACGATGGCCACAGGGTTGCGCAGCGCCCAGGGCAGGATGCCTTCGTGGAATTCAGTCACCTGTTTGCCGTCGCGCAGCTTGATCGCATCCTTGCCGATCAGGTCGATCCGGCTGATGTGGCTGTCCAGATTGACGCGCACTGCAGGCCAGTTCAGTCGCGCAGCGACCTGCTCGATATGGGTCGATTTGCCGGTGCCGTGATAGCCTTGGATCATCACCCGGCGGTTGTGGGTGAACCCGGCCAGAATTGCCAGCGTGGTTTCGGGATCAAACTTGTAGGTAGGGTCGATTGCCGGCACGCGGTCGCTGCTTTCGGCGAACCCTTTGACGGACATATTGCTGTCGATCCCGAACACGTCACGGACCGAGATCTCTTCGGTGGGTTTTGCGTTGATATCGGTCGATCCGTCAGCCATGCGCCTTGTCCTTATCCTTTGGCCCGTTTTGCCGGGTTTGAACCCGTGTGTGGTGCAACATATTGCAGATAAGGGCAAGGGAAAGCGGCCCCCTTGGAAAGGTGAGCAGGTTTTTCTTTCAAACTGGCCCTATTGACGTGCGGGCGATCCTTGGTCGCGACGCGTACCAGGTGCAGGTCAAGCCGCGTTTGTCAACAATGGCACTGCGGCCAGTTCGGACGCACATGCCGATCCATGTGTCGGAAATGCTGTATGCAGGTAAGTATTCAATAATCCAAATGTTGAAAATGACCTTATCAGACATATGAAAAATGGTCTCATGGGGCTTTTTGCAAGTTGCTCAAGTACACAGCAGATTTCTTTGCTAGTCGCGAGCCTGAACTGTCAGGTGGCAATACCAGACGTCGAGATGGCAGTTTCTGGATTCAGCGTCATCCTAAGGACGTGTAGAAACTAGGCAGGGCAACACTTTCGGCGAACTGGAAAGTGACCTCGGGCAAATGCCACAAGAAATCTTCACAACTTGCGGCTCGTCACGTGCAGATATTGAAATGTGTTGTGGAGGTGGTACACTATTTCGGACTTAGTTTGAGAAAAAGGTTGCCATGGCTTTAGTAATTACCGGTCCAACGAGGATTTTCTTTCCTCCGAACACGGACACATTTTCTGTGGACTACAACTCCAACAAGCCAGCGTCTTGGTTTGTATCTGTAACAGATGACGGACCTCTTTCCCCTTCAGATTACTCGGTTACGATTTCCAGTGCTGGTTTACTAACAGTGGACCTGCAGCCGGGGGTTATTGTTCCCCCAAATACAACTCTGAGTTTGATCGTCAGAGCCTCCAGCGGGTCTGGAAATGGCAACAATGCCTCGATTGGGGTAACCGTTAGCTTGCCCGCTGGAACGGTGCCGTGTTTCGTGAAAGGGACATTGATTGAAACTGAAAGTGGCTGTCGCGCTGTTGAGGAACTCGCTGTTGGTGACAAAGTGCGCGCTTCCAGTGGTGAACTGCTACGCATCGAGTGGATCGGAGAGAAGACCCTGCAGGCAGAAGCTTTGAAGCGAAACCCCCAGTTACGTCCGGTTTGCATTCAGAAAGGTGCATTCGGAAAAGGACTGCCTGACCGAGATTTGTACGTTTCTCCACAACATAGGATTGTCGTGGATGGTTGGCGCGCAGAGTTGCTGTTTGGAGAGCCAAAAGTTTTCGCCGCGGCAGTTCATCTCGTTAACGAACAAACAATTCGCCAAGTAAATACTTATGATCCCGTTACATACTACCACATTGCTTGCTGTCGCCACGCGATACTGTTGTCGAATGGTTTGCCAACTGAAAGTCTGTTTTTAGGTGAAATGGCGGTGATGTCCTTCGATCGGGAGGATGCCGAGGAACTCCGTGTGCTATTTCCCGAACTGCGAAACGCGGCATCCGCTTTTGAGCAAACGCGCGTACGTTGCCTAAAACGCCCCGAAGCTGCTGCGTTACGCGATACATTCGCGCACTAAAACCGCTATTTGAAGTTTCTGCTGTCCTTGATTTGATCCCAGGCCCAGACGACTTCCTGCAGCTGTTCTTCCTGGCTGCGGTCGCCGCCGTTCATGTCCGGGTGCAGCACCTTGATCAGCTTTTTGTAGGCTTTGCGAACCTCGGCCTTGGTCCAGGTGTCCTTGGCTTCGAGGATTTCGATCGCACGACGCTCAGTAGGCGGCAGACGACGGCCTGTTGCGGCCCGACCGGGGTTCTTGGTCGCGTTTTCGCCCAGAACCTGATGCGGATCTTCGATGCCAAGCCGGGCCCAAGCCCGCGCCTCGGGATCGCCCATCGGCTTGGTTTCGCGCTCCCACACTTTGTCTTTCGACCGTTGGGCGTTCAGTTCGGCCTCGGTGGTGCCGTCGAAGAAATTCCACTTCTGGTTATATTCGCGCACGTGCTGCTGGCAGAACCAGAAAAAGTCGTCCAGCACATCCGGTGCCTTGGGCGCGCGGAACTTGCCGGCTTCCTGGCATCCTTCGTGGTCACAGACCCGGGTCGAGGTCTCGGACGCGCCCGACATGCCCCGACGCCCGCGCGGGTTTTTCTTCTTGGCGCTGGACACCGACATGTCGAATCCGAAGGGATCTGGTTTCACCATATGCTCATCCTCATGAACGCGTCTTTTCGACTCGGAGGCAGCAGTTTAATCTAAGTGATCGAAAGTAGAAGAGGGGCGCGGCAAAATATTTGCCGCTGAGCGTAAAAATGACCGTGACCGACGAAATCCGCCAGCGACTGCAGGCCGAGTTCAACCCGCGTGAACTGGAAGTCGTGGATGACAGTGAACGCCATCGCGGCCACGCAGGGTTTCAGGAAGGCGGCGAAAGCCACTTTAACGTCCGCATTCGCGCTGAAGCGTTTCAGGGGCAGTCCCGCGTTGCGCGCCACCGGGCCGTTCACAAGGCCCTCGGCGACATCGTTCCGCGTATCCACGCCCTGGCTTTGGACATCGGTGACTAAAGCCTTTCGCCCGACTTTTTCGATTATTGTCGGTTTTTTCGAATAATCTGCTATGTTTCCCGTGATTTGCGCGGAGGAAACTATGGAACAGATGAGCCACGCCGTTCGTACGGTGCTGTCAAAATACGCAACCTTTCAAGGGCGCGCACCGCGCTCCGAGTTCTGGTGGTGGGTGTTGGCGATCTTTCTGGTGCTGATTGTCACACAGTTGATAGACGGTGCGGTGGTGGCGCCTTTGCTGGGCTTCGATGCCTTCGCTTCGGAAGCCGGTCAACCGCTGTCGTGGCTAGTCTCGTTGGGCGTGATCGTGCCGAACATCGCGGTGGGTGTGCGCCGTCTGCATGACACCGGGCGGTCCGGTTGGTGGATCCTGATCGGTTTGATTCCGCTGATCGGTACGCTGATCCTTCTGTATTTCTACATTCAACCCAGCGAGCAGGCCGAAAACGCCTATGGTGCCGCGCCGGCCTGACGCGGCCTTCGCCTACCTGTCGGGCTTTTCTTTCTCTTCCTCGGCATCCGCTTTGGGGGCATCTTCTGACTTGGCCGGCTTCAGCGTCAGCGGCGGGTCGTCATGGTCCTGCGCGATGCGGGCCGGAGCCTCGACTTGACCGGCCGCAGCCGCATCGTCCGGGCCAGGAACCGGTCGTGCCAGTGGAGTGTCATCCGCTTCTGGCGGGGTCAGGAGTGCGGCGACGTCGTCGTTGGCGACTTCGGTTTCGACCGCACGGCGAAACACCAGAACATTGCGCCAGTTTTCGGCGGACCCGGTCAGGCCGACCCGCTCCTCGCTGGGCAGCAGCTCTGCGCGCTGGTACTCCCAGCCTTTCGCACCCAACTCGTTCAGCAAATGCTCGATGGTGACGGCAAACCGGCCCTCGGGTGTTTTGACCCCCTTGGCTTTGGTGCCTTTCTTGGGGGCCGGGACGACCTTGTATTCGTAACGCTGCATCAATGGTTCCTGAACTGGTGTTGGCGGGCAATGTATCGTTCCGTCCGGGACGGGGAACAGAAAACTTCACGCCCCGGCGAATTTCAGCCTCGACTGTTGCTTTCCCCATGCGTCGCCTTTGAGGCGATCTTCAGGCACAGCTCGGTCGCCACCGCCATGTCCTGGACCGAGATCCACTCCAGCGGCCCGTGGATGCATTGCATCCCGGTAAAGATGTTGGGGCAGGGGGTGCCAAATTCGGTCAGGCGCGACCCGTCGGTGCCGCCGCGGATCGGAACCGAGACCGGCTCGATCCCCATGTCACGGCAGGCCTCGCACGCCAGATCCACCGGTGTCATGTCCTTTTCCAGCCAATAGCGCATGTTGCGGTACTGGTGGCTGATCTCGACGCTGATCTTGGCGCGCGGTTCGCTGGCCTGTACTGCATCACAGACCTTGCGCACCAACTCGCCCTTGGCTTCCAGCCCGTCCATCTCGAAATCGCGCAGGATCAGCTTGATCTCCATCTCGGACGAGCCGCCGTTCAGGTCGGTCACGTGGATGAACCCTTCGCGCCCGTCGGTGACTTCGGGGGTCATGGTGGCCTGCGGCAACGTCTGCACGATCTTGGCCGCCAGATGGGTCGCGTTCACCATCTTGTCCTTGGCCAGGCCCGGGTGAATCGAAACGCCCTCGATCCGGATCACCGCCCGGTCAGCCGAGAAGCTCTCGTATTCGATCTCGCCCAGTTGCTGCCCATCCAGCGTATAGGCGAAGTCGGCGCCCAGATCCTTGGGAAGCGCCTCGGTTACGCCCCGGCCGATTTCCTCGTCGGGGGTAAAGGCGATGCGGATCGGTCCATGCGCGATCGTCCGATCGGCCAGCAGGTGCCGGGCCATCGTCATGATGATCGACACGCCCGCCTTGTCGTCGCCGCCCAGCAGCGTGGCGCCCGAGGCGGTGATCAGGTCGTCACCGACCTTGCTGGCCAGATAGGGATGCTCGGCCGGGGACAGCACCAGTGACGGATCGTCGGGAAAGGTAATGTCGCCGCCATTGTAGCCTTTGATGACTCGCGGTTTGACCCCGGTCGCGTTGAACTGCGGTGCAGTGTCCACATGGGCCAGAAAGCCGATAGTCGGCCCCGGCGCGGTGCCCGGAATGGTGGCCAGAACGACGCCATAGTCCGTCATGGTCACATCCTGCGCGCCCATTTCGGTCAGTTCCTGCCGCAGCAGGTTCAGCATGTCGTATTGGATTTCCGTGCTGGGGGTGGTGGGTGAGTTTTCGTCGCTCTGGCTGTCGATAGCAGCGTAGCGAACCAGCCGGTCCTCCAGCTCCTGGTCAAATCTGTTCTGCATGGCACCTTACCTCTCTGGCCAAGACAAAGGCCGCAACCGGCCGCCCGAGTCAAGCGCCGCCTCGAGCCTGGAAGGCGTCAAGAACTCCGGGTAAAACTTTGAGCAACCGGGCAAACCCGGCTGCCGGGCCTGTACAAATGGAAAGAAAGACCTTATTGGCCCAGCTTCTGCGCAACCAACTGGTTGACCGCCTTGGGGTTGGCCTTGCCGCCGGTGGCCTTCATCACCTGTCCGACGAACCAGCCGGCCAGCTTTGGGTTCACCTTGGCCTTCTCGACTTGGGCCGGGTTGGCAGCGATGATCTCGTCCAAAGCAGCCTCGATGGCACCGGTGTCGGTCACCTGCTTCATGCCGCGCTCTTCGACGATCTGCGCCGGGTCGCCGCCTTCGGTATAGACGATCTCGAACAGGTCCTTGGCGATCTTGCCCGAGATGGCGTCCGAGGCGATCAGGTCGATGATCTCACCCAGCTGCGCGGGCGAAACCGGCGAGTCGGTGATGTCGCGGTCGTCTTTCTTCAGGCGGCCGAACAGCTCGTTGATGACCCAGTTCGCGGCCAGCTTGCCGTTGCGACCCTTGGCGACCTCTTCGAAGTACGCGGCCGATTCAACCTCGGCGGTCAGCACCGAGGCGTCATAGTCGGTCAGGCCAAAATCGTTGATGAAACGGGCCTTTTTCTCGTCCGGCAGCTCGGGCAGCTTGGCGGCGATGTCATCGACCCAAGCCTGCTCGATCTCAAGCGGCAGCAGGTCGGGGTCCGGGAAATAGCGATAGTCGTGCGCCTCTTCCTTGGACCGCATCGAGCGCGTTTCGCCCTTGTCGGGGTCATACAGGCGGGTCTCCTGCTCGACCTTGCCGCCGGCCTCGACGATGGCGATCTGGCGACGCGCCTCGACCTCGATGGCCTGCTGGATGAAACGCATCGAGTTCATATTCTTGATCTCGCAACGCGTGCCCAAGTGCGAAAAGTCCTGCGTTTCCATGTATTTCTCATAGTCGCCCGGACGGCAGATCGACACGTTCACGTCGGCCCGCAGATTGCCGTTCTGCATGTTGCCGTCGCAGGTGCCCAGATAACGCATGATCTGGCGCAGCTTGGCGATGTAGGCGGCGGCCTCTTCCGGGCCGCGGATGTCGGGGCGGCTGACGATCTCCATCAGGCAAACGCCGGTGCGGTTCAGGTCGACGAAGGACATGTTCGGATCCATGTCGTGGATCGATTTGCCTGCGTCCTGTTCCATGTGGATACGCTCGATGCGCACCATGCGCGCGGTGCCGTCGCCCAGTTCCACCAGAACTTCGCCTTCGCCCACGATCGGGTGATACAGCTGGGAAATCTGGTAGCCCTGTGGCAGGTCGGGATAGAAATAGTTCTTGCGGTCAAAGGCCGATTTCAGGTTGATCTGCGCTTTCAGGCCAAGACCCGTGCGCACTGCCTGTTCCACGCAGAATTCGTTGATCACCGGCAGCATGCCCGGCATGGCCGCATCCACGAAAGACACGTTCGAGTTCGGCTCGGCCCCGAATTTGGTCGATGCCCCCGAGAACAGCTTGGCATTGGACGAGACCTGCGCGTGCACCTCCATCCCGATCACCAGTTCCCAGTCGTGCTTGGCACCGGCAATGGTCTTGGGTTTGGGCAGTTCATAGGTCAAGTCGAGCATGGCGCGCCTCATTTCCGCAGAAGTTCAGGCATGGGTATTATGCCCGGCAAGGCCAAGGGGCAAGGGGCAAAGGGCGCCGAGACGCAATTCTCAGTGGCTGGTCAGTTGCAGACCTGAAGGCGTGAAGGTCACGTCGGTCCCGTTGCGCAATTCCTCGCGGAACAGATCACCGATGGCGCGCAAAGCGTAACGCTGTCCACGTGCCGCGAACCGCTCGGGTGAGTTGACGCGGACCGAGTTGTTGAACCCGTTGGCCGCGTGGGCCCAGATGAGCGGGTGCAGTTCGGTCAAATGATCGCGGATCAGCCATTGGGCGGCCTCCCGGATCTGGCACCGGACCAGATCGGCCTTGTCGTCCAGACCGAACCCATTCTGCACCGTGATCGCGCAATACGAGGCCAGCAGGTTGATCGTTTGCTGGTCCGGCATCCGTTGCACAATGTCGCGCAGACCTTCCAGAAAATACTCGACGTCCAGCCGCGCGCAGGCTTGTTCATCCAAGGCAATTGCGTCGAACTGAACCCACGTGTATCCGCCGGCACCCCACGTGTCGCGCGTGTTCGCGGCATTGCGCAGGGCCTGCACCTCAAGCTCTTCATAGCTGCCGAACCATCGCGGCAGCAGGTGGCTGCCCATCGCGCGCATGTGTCGATGGTTTCGCGGATCCAGCGAAATAAGGCGTTCGTACTGATCCGCCACCCGGGCCCGCTGGGTGCGCTGACCAGCCAGCAGGGCACAGTCGGCGGCGGCGACCACAGGGCTGTCCGGCAGCGCCTTGCGGCACTCGGGCAGGATGGCTGCAGCCCGGTCAAAATGTGCAGCACAGCGTGAACGATGCAGCGGCGGTAGCGCCGCGTCCAGAGCCGTGCCACGCCACGCCCATGCCAGATCGATGTGGGCCAGAGCGACGATGAGAGCAATCATCGGATCATCGGGATGATCCTGTTTCACACCCTCAAGCTCGGAAATACCGCCAAGCAGGTCGTACTCGGCGATCGCACCGCCGTCGGACAGCGCGTGTTCGGCGGCCAGGACAACATCCGATCGCGCGCCAAATGCCAGAAGATCGGCGATGGGCAGCCCGTCCGGGGCTGTTGTCCGCGCTTGGTCCGCGGCCCGGATCTCGGTTGACAGTTCGGCCCAACGATCCTGCCGAGCAAGATGGCGCCCGCGTTCGATCATGTCCCGCCCGATCAGGTCAGCCGCACCCAGTTCCGCAACGGGAATATTGAGACGCCCGACATCTTCCAGACAGCGGGAACCCGCGTCCGAAACCGGAGCCACGTGAGTTGATATGGGATTGATGCGGGCAAGACCTGCCCAGAACGACCGGAACATCGAAAACACTCGAAACTGTACAAACTTGTTAACTAGCGATGAATTCTGAACCGGAATTGTGACCAGTTCAAGGATTCTAACATTAAACTTTCTGCTTCAATGGATCAGACAGGATCAATCTACGCGGATTCCGTGAATCGTTTCAGAAAACCGTGAAATGGTGCCGATCAACCCGGAAGCCGGCTTGTTGCAGCGCCTGTTCCAGCTGTTTGTGCGGCGGTAGGGACTCGTCCGGCAGGCGCAACCGCTTGCCGCTGGTCAACACAATCGACACGCGCACGGAAAAATCCCAGCGCGTGTCGAAGCGGAAGAAGTCGATCTCGGTCAGGTCGATCTCGCCCTGCCGCGCGCCCGAATGCCAGCTCAGTTTGGCCGGGTCCAGGTTCAGCCCGGCATCGGTGTCGCGCAGCACGTCCCACAACGCGGGCAGGGTGCCCAGCGCCAGCAACCCGATCAGCCACCAGGCCGCGCCGAAAACCAGCACAAGTGCCAGCAGCCCCGCATAGACAGCGGCCAGGATGGCGATGCTGCGGGGCGACCGGTTGTGTCGGGTAAAGCGAAACCCGGAGCCCTCGGGCGCCGTCATGCCCCGAGGATGCGCGAGATCATCTCGGTCGTGTCGCGCGACAGGTTCGGGGTTTCGGCGATGTGGGTCAGTTGGGCGCGGATCAGGTCCTGGCGGTCGGCGTCATAGCGTTTCCAGGTCTGGAAGGCGGTGCACATGCGCGCGGTGGTCTGCGGGTTGACCGGGTCCAACCGGATCAGCCAGTCGGCCAGCAGGTCGTAGGCCTCGCCGCTGGCGTGGTGGAACCCGGCATGGTTCATTGCCAGCCCACCCATCAGCGCACGGAACCGGTTGGGGTTCTTCCAGTTGAAATCCGGATGCTCGGACAGGGCGCGGGCGATCCGCGGCGCATCGTCCGGGGCGGCCAGCGAGGCCTGAAGCCCGAACCATTTGTCCAACACCAGCCGGTCATGGCGCCATTGGTCGTAGAATGCCGCCAGTTCCGCCTGACCTTTGCCAGCACGCAGCAGGCAGGACAAAGCGCTAAGCTGCAGGGTCATGTTGTCGGCCTTGGCATAGACCTCGGCCGCCATCGCCCCGCCGTCCAGCCGGGTGGTCAGGGCCAGCGCGGCGCTGCCCAGGGCGCGCTTGCCCGCCTGTTCGGCATCGGGCGAATAGGGGCCGTCGACCAGCGCCTCGGAGTGCAGGCGGGGCAACAGGTCTTGCATGTGCTGGGCGGTGGCCTGGCGCAGGGTCTCGACCGCGCGCCAGATCGCCATCGGGTCGGGCGTTTCGCCCTGTTCGTGCAGCGCGGCGGCCAGTTCCGACTGGGTCGGCAGGCCCAACATCAGCGCGCGATGGGCCGGGTCCAGATCGGCGTCGCGCAGAACCGCCAGCAGGCCATCCAGATATTCGGCATCGGAGGCCGCGTCCTGGGTGATCATGCGCAGCAAACTGTTCTGCGCCAGCGTCCGCCCGGCCTCCCAGCGGTTGAACGGATCAGTGTCATGGGCCAACAAAAACGCGCGTTCGGCGTTTGGGCGGTCGTGTTCAAGGATCACCGGCGCCGAGAACTCCCGCAGGATCGAGGCGACGGGCCGCGCGGACAACCCCTCGAAGGTGAAGCTCTGGCGCGCTTCGGTCAGTTCCAGGACCTCGGTGCCGCGCACCTCGTCGCCATTGGGGCCCAGCAGGCCCACGGCCACGGGGATCACCTGCGGCAGCTTTTTGGGCTGGCCGGGCGTGGGCGGTGTGGTCTGGGACAGGGTCAGGGTATATGTGCCGTCGGCCCAATCCTCCTCGACCTTCACCCGGGGCGTGCCGGACTGGCTGTACCAGCGCTTGAACTGGGTCAGGTCGCGGCCGGTCGTGTCCTCGAACACTTTCAGCCAGTCCTCGATCGTGCAGGCCTGCCCGTCATGGCGTTGGAAATACAGATCCAGCGCTTTGGAATAGGCCTCGTCCCCCACCAGCGTATTCAGCATGCCGATCACCTCGGCGCCTTTTTCATAGACGGTCGCGGTGTAGAAGTTGTTGATCTCTTGAAAGCTTTCGGGGCGCACGGGGTGCGACAGCGGCCCGTTGTCCTCGGGGAACTGGCGCGCGCGCAGGTCGATCACGTCATGGATGCGCTTGACCGCTGCCGAGCGCATGTCCGAGGTGAACTGTGCGTCGCGGAACACGGTCAGCCCCTCTTTCAGGCACAGCTGGAACCAGTCGCGGCAGGTGATGCGGTTGCCGGTCCAGTTGTGGAAATACTCATGCGCGATGATCGCCTCGATCCGTTCGAAATTGGCATCGGTCGAGGTTTCAGGGCTGGCCAGCACCGCCGACGAGTTGAAGATGTTCAGCCCCTTGTTCTCCATCGCGCCCATGTTGAAATCATCCACGGCGACGATGTTGAACACGTCCAGATCGTATTCGCGGCCATAGACATCCTCGTCCCATTTCATCGACCGCTTCAGGGCCTCCATGCCAAAGGCGCATTTGCCCTCGTCCCCGGGGCGGACCCACAGATTTAGTTCCACATGCCGCCCCGATTTGGTGGTGAAACTGTCGGAATGGGCAACCAGATCACCGGCGACCAGCGCGAACAGATAGGCGGGTTTGGGCCAGGGGTCGGTCCATTCGGCCCAGCCTTCGCCCTTGCCCGTCGGGTTGCCGTTGGACAGCAGTACCGGCAGGTCGCCGTTGATACGCACGGTGAAGGTGGTCATCACGTCGGGCCGGTCGGGATAGAAGGTGATCTTGCGGAACCCCTCGGCCTCGCACTGGGTGCAATACATGCCGTTCGACATGTAAAGCCCTTCGAGCGCAGTGTTGTTGCCGGGGTCGATCTCGACCTCGGCCTCCCAGACAAAGGGGGCATCGGGGACGCTGGCGGTCAGGCCTTTGTCGGTGACGTCAGGAGTGATCGGGGTGCCGTCGATGCTGGCGCGGATCAGCTTCAGCTCTTCACCGTGCAAAAAAAACGTGCGGTCGGTGGCCTGCGGATTGGGCCGGAACGCGATGCGCGAAGTCACGCGCGTTGCATGCGGGGCCAGATCGAAGGTCAGGTGAACGCTGTCGACCAGAAAACCGAAGGGCGAATAGTCGGACAGGTAGATCGTGGTGGGGGCGGCGTCGCGCATCTGGGGCCTCGTGTCGGTGTGTTCCCGCGCGACGTTAGGAGGATCGCCGTGGCGCTGCAAGCAGGCGGGTCGGGGCGGCATTACCTTGCACGGTTTGAAGCTGTTTCAGGCGGAATTGGAAGGCGGATTGATGCAGCGGCAAGTTGCCTATCGGAAACAATGCCCCTAATTGAAGACTGCATACAACGGCACACGATGGGCAGGAGATTCGAGTCATGAACGGCAGAGCTATCCGGAGCGGATTGGACGTAGATCAGGTTCTGATTGATTTCATCGAGGAACGCGCGCTTCCCGGAACGGGCGTTGAGCCCGATGCATTCTGGGCCGGTCTTTCGCGGATGGTGTCCGAGTTTGGCCCGAAAAACCGCGCCTTGCTGCAAAAGCGTTCGGATATCCAGGGCAGTGTCGACGCGTGGCACCTTGCGCGCAAAGGGCAACCCATCGACATGGCCGAGTATCAGGCGTTCCTGCGCGAGATCGGCTATCTGCTGGATGAAGGCCCCGATTTCCAGATCGACACGGCGAATGTCGACCCCGAGATCGCCGCGACGCCCGGCCCGCAACTGGTGGTGCCGATCACCAATGCGCGTTTTGCTCTGAACGCGGCCAATGCCCGTTGGGGCAGCCTGTATGACGCGCTGTATGGCACCGACGCGATGGGCGACCTGCCGCAGGGGGGCGGCTATGACGCGGCCCGCGGTGCGCGGGTCATCGCCTGGGCCAAGGCGTTTCTGGACGAGGCCGCACCGCTGGCCCAAGGCAGCTGGGCCGATGTGTCCGGTCTGAAGGTCGAAGGCGGCGCATTGGTCCCGGCGCTGGCTGATCCCGGGAAATTCGTGGGCTTCGGCGGCGCGGCCGAGGCCCCGGACTTCGTGCTGCTGCAGAACAACGGTTTGCACGTCCAGATCATGATCGACCCGTCCAGCACCATTGGCGCCTCGGACCCGGCGGGCATTTCCGATGTGCGCCTGGAGTCGGCCCTGTCCACCATCATGGACTGCGAAGACTCGGTGGCCTGTGTCGATGCCGAGGACAAGGTCGTGGCCTATAGCAACTGGCTGGGCCTGATGAAGGGCGATCTGACCGAAGAGGTCTCGAAGGGTGGCCGAACATTTACCCGCAAACTGGCCGAGGACATCGCCTTTACCCGGCCCGACGGATCGGCCGGCAGCCTGAAGGGCCGGTCGCTGATGCTGGTGCGCAATGTGGGCCACCTGATGACCAACCCCGCCGTGCTGGACGCCGAGGGCAACGAGATCGGCGAGGGGCTGATGGACGCGCTGTGCACCACGCTGATCGCGATGCACGACCTGCAGCGCGATGGCGGCAACTCGGTCCACGGCTCGGTCTATGTGGTCAAGCCCAAGATGCACGGACCCGAAGAGGTGGCGTTCTCGGTCGAAATCTTCGACATGGTCGAGGACATTATGGGCCTGCCGCGCAACACCGTGAAGCTGGGCATCATGGATGAGGAACGCCGGACTTCGGTAAACCTCAAGGAGTGCATCCGCGCCGCGAAATCGCGCGTGGCCTTCATCAATACCGGGTTCCTCGACCGGACGGGGGACGAAATCCACACCTCGATGGAGGCCGGGCCGATGCTGCCCAAGGGCGACATGAAGAATACGCCCTGGATCCAGTCCTACGAGGATCGCAATGTCGATATCGGGCTCGCCTGTGGGCTGAAGGGCCGGGCGCAGATCGGCAAGGGTATGTGGGCCATGCCCGACCGGATGGGCGAGATGCTTGCGGCCAAGATCGGCCACCCCATGGCCGGTGCGACCTGCGCCTGGGTGCCGTCGCCCACCGCAGCGACCCTGCACGCGACCCACTACCACAAGGTGGATGTTCTGGCCCGTCAGGATGAGATCGCCGCTGGAGGCCCGCGCGGCACGCTTGACGATCTGCTGACCATCCCGCTGCTGGGCGGCCGCAACCTCAGCGACGATGAAATCACCCGCGAGATCGAGAACAACGCGCAGGGCATCCTGGGCTATGTCGTGCGCTGGGTCGATCAGGGCGTCGGCTGCTCGAAGGTGCCCGACATCAACGACGTGGGTCTGATGGAGGATCGCGCCACCTGCCGGATTTCAAGCCAGGCGCTGGCCAACTGGCTGCATCACGACGTGATCGGCGCCGATCAGGTGATGGCGGCGATGAAGAAGATGGCCGCCGTGGTTGACCGCCAGAACGCAGGCGACCCGGCCTATCGGCCCATGGCGCCGGGGTTCGACGGCATCGCCTTCCAGGCCGCCTGTGATCTGGTGTTCAAGGGGCGGGTGCAGCCCTCGGGCTATACCGAGCCGGTCCTGCATGCGCGGCGGCTGGAACTGAAGGCCCGTCAGGGCTAGAACCGGGACAGACCACCGCAGACAGAGGACAAAATCATGTCGGTTTCACTCAGAAAGGCCCGCACCATCATTCGCAAAACCCTTGAGAAAGGGCGCGAGATGGACCTGAAACCCCTGTCGGTGGTGGTGCTGGACGCCGGTGGCCATGTCATCGCCTTCGAGCGCGAGGACGGCGCGGCCCCGGGCCGGTTCGCGATTGCCCATGGCAAGGCCTATGGCTCGGTCATGCTGGGCATGGCAGGCACCGCCCAGATGCAGCGGGCCGAGGCGCAGGCCTATTTCATGGCCGCGGTGAACGGGGTCTATGGCGGGCAGGTCGTTCCGGTTCCGGGCGGCGTGCTTTTGCGCGACCGCAAGGGTGCCGTGATCGGAGCTGTCGGGGTAACCGGCGACACCTCGGACAACGATGCCGCTGCCGCCATGGCAGGGATCGAGGCCTCCGGGCTGACTGGCGAGACCTGATCTGAAGAAGCGCCGTTCCGCCGAGGCCGCCTCTTTCGGGAAATCGATCCAGCGCTCTGCGGAAATCGGGAACATTGTGTGCGTATCTGAACACGTCCTTGCGCCATGGTGCAGGGCGTGTTTTCTTGCACGTTACTGAAGGGGCGGATAATTTCCGACCAGTTCAAGTAAAACAGCAAGGTAGCACAATGTCCCGACCCGTCGTTGGCATCATCGGCAATTCGTATCTGATGAACGACCAGTACCCCACCCATGCCGGGGGCACGATGAATTCGGACGCGGTCGCGAATGTTTCGAACTGTCTGCCGCTGCTGATCCCGGCCGACCCGCGTTATGTCGACGTGGCCGAACTGCTTGAGGTTTGCGACGGGTTCCTTCTGACCGGTGGCCGCCCCAACGTTCACCCCGAGGAATACGGCGAGTCGGCAACTGACGCGCATGGTGAATTCGACCGGGCGCGCGATGCGATCACCCTGCCGCTGGTGCGGGCCTGCGTCGAGCGCGGCCAGCCCTTTCTGGGCATCTGCCGGGGTTTCCAGGAGGTCAACGTGGCCATGGGCGGCACTCTGTACCCGGAAATCCGCGATCTGCCCGGCCGGATGAACCACCGCATGCCGCCCGATGGCACTCTGGAAGAGAAATTCGCCCTGCGCCACGTGGTCAATCTGACCGAGGGCGGGGTATTCCACCGACTGTTCGGCGCCAGCGAGGTGATGACCAATACGCTGCATGGGCAGGGTATCAAGACGGTGGGCAAGAGCGTGGTGATCGACGGCCACGCGCCGGATGGTACACCCGAGGCGATCTATATCCAGGATGCGCCCGGTTTTACCTTGTCGGTTCAGTGGCACCCGGAATGGGATGCGGCGAATGACCCGGTGTCGCGGCCCCTGTTTCAGGCTTTTGGCGACGCGGTGCGGGCTTGGTCGGCAGGCGCCATGCCGACGCCGGTGCGGCAATCGGCCTAAAAGTCAGCTTTCAGATTTCTTCAAAAGACCGGCGCGACAATCACCGCGCCGGTCTTTTTTCGTTTCACACCAGCAGGTTGAACTGCTTGTTGAGCGGCAGGGTCCGAGCGCGCTGGCCGGTCAGGTCAAACAGCGCGTTGCCAAGCGCCGGCATCGAGGGCGGCGTGCCGGGCTCGCCCGCGCCACCCATGAAGCGGTTGGTTTCCAACACCTGAACCTCAACCTGCGGCGCGGTGTGCATGCGCAGCGCGTCATAGTCGGGGAAGTTCATCTGTTCGACCTCGCCATCGGCGAAGGTGATCTCGCCGTAGCAAGCCGCCGACAGGCCATACATCATGCCGCCGAACATCTGCGCCTTGACGTTTTCAGGGTCCAGCGCCAGCCCCATGTCGCAGGCGATCCATGCCTTGCTGATGCGGATGGTGCCGTCTTCGTCGGTCACCTCGATCACCTGCGCGACCGGGGTGCCGAAGCTGTAGGTGAAGGCCACGCCGCGCCCCACGCCATCGGGGGTCTTGCCCGTCCAGTCGGACATGTCGCGCACCGCCTCGAGGCACCCGGCCGAGGGCGCGTGTTCGTCGCGCATCAGCTCCAGCCGGAACTCCAGCGGGTCGCGTCCGGCGGCATGAGCCATCTCGTCGATGAAGGTCTCGTGGAAGAAACCGTTGTGGCTGTTGCCGACCGAGCGCCAGAAACCCACCGGGATCTTCAGGTCGGCGATATGGCCGCTCATGCGATAGTTGGGCACCGCGTAGGGCTGGTTGAAGAACCCTTCGACCAGAACCTTGTCCGGGCCAGCGCCGGGCATTCCGGTATAGCGCTCAACGGCTTGCTGCGTGCAGGACTGCGCGGCGACCGCACCATCGATGAGCACTGCTTTGCCATCCTGAACCGCACCGCGCATCCGCGCCATCGCACCGGGGCGGTAGTAGTCGTGACGCATATCTTCTTCGCGGCTCCAGGTGGTCTGGACCGGAGTGCCGGGCATCGCCATGGCCACTTTGGTGGCGATGTCGCCGAAATCCAGCTCTCCGCGGCGACCAAACCCGCCGCCCAGATAGGTGGTGTGGATTTGGACGGCTTCGGTGTCCAAACCGGCCGTGTTGGCAACGCGGAACTGGATCAGCGTGGGGGCCTGGTTGCCGCACCACAGTTCCAAGGCGTCGCCGGTGAACAGCGCGGTGGCGTTCATCGGTTCCATCGTGGCGTGGGCCAGGTAGGGGACAGTGTATTCAGCGTCGATCACGGTCGCGCCTTCGGGAACGATGCTGACATCGCCGTCATCGCGCATGGTCGAGTTCGGATCCGCGTCGAAGGCCTTGGCGATCTCGGCAAAGATGGCGTCGGTTTCGGGCGGATAGGGGGCCTCGCCCCAATCGACGTCGATGGCCTCGACCGCCTGGTTGGCCAGCCAGGTGTTGGTGGCGATCACCGCAACACCGTTGCCCAGATCGACAACCTTTTCGACACCCGGCATTGCCTTGGCGGCGCTGTCGTCAAAGCCGTTCATCTGGCCGCCCAGCCTGGGGTTCATCCGGACGCTGGCGAATTTCATGCCGGGCAAGCGCACGTCAACGCCGAACTGGGCGGTGCCGGTGGCCTTTTCCACCATGTCCAAACGCGGCAGGGTCCGGCCCAGATAGCGCCACTCGGACGGGTCGCGCAGCGGAGCTTCGACGGGTTCCACCTGCGACACATCGGCGGCCAGCTCGGTATAGGCGATTTTGCTTCCATCAGGCGCGATGACGTGACCCGAAGCGGTCTTCAACTGAGCCCGATCCACCCCCAGTCGGTCGGCGGCGGCCTGTTTCAGCGTCTCGCGGGCGGAGGCACCAGCCGCGCGCATTCGCTCGAACCCGTCCTTCATCGAGGTCGAGCCGCCGGTGACCTGCAGGCTGAGGGCTTTGCCGATCACGCCAAGGGCCTCGCCCAGATTGTGCTGGAAGTTCGAGACGTCATAGCCCTTGTTGGGCAGGCTCTCGCCGATCAGGGCCGAGTTGTAATAAGCCGCCGCCGCAGGTCCGTGCAGAACGGTGACCTGATCCAGATCCACGTCCAGTTCCTCGGCAATCAGGGCAGCCCATGTGGTTTTCAC
>NZ_JBXWSK010000061.1:0-19899 GCF_059613385.1 Ruegeria sp. BHSA162 | reverse complement strand
GTTTTCGCGTTCCCAAGTGCCCATGACGATGCGGTTGTCGATCCCGAAAATGTCCTTTGGCCCAGTCGCGGGATAGGCGTCGAAGTCGGGAACCAAGGCGACCTTCACGTCAAACCGGCCCGGCCAGAACCGCACCCAGACGGTTTTGTGGTCGAAAGGATAGCTGGTGTAGTCGAAGGACTGGCGCAGGGTCTGCTCAAAGTACCAGCCGATCACTTCGCCACCGGGTTCTGGCATCCGGTAGGCTTCTTCGATAAGGCCGCTCCCGACATCCACGGACTCGGGCAGAAGGAACCCGGCCTGACCGGGTTCGGGTTTTATCGCGTCATGGACGCCGGTTTGATAGTGCTGCCAGACATAGCCCGTGACGTGGACATCGCTTGCGTCGACGAAACTGAAGGATTTGAGGAATATTCCCGTCCTGACCCGATAATCCGGCGCGTTCTCCAGCGACTCCAGGTAGGAATCGACCGAGGCTTGATCCGGCAATTGGGTCGGGTCCTGCTCGAAATGGTTCAGCGATGCCCAAAGGTAGAACAATACGGCCGTCAGTATCAGCGACACGAGGCCTGACAGACCCCAGACCTTTTTCTCGACCGTCATTACGCGCCCTGTTTCTTCCTGTTGTTCCATCGTCATGCGGTTCATGCCGTCGGTTGACCGGCCATCCCGGCCACCGGAAAATCCAGATGCCCCATCAGCGACCGCACCACGCCCAGATCATCGAACTGTGATCGAAGTTCTGGAAACTCGGCGTGGTCAGACAGGGCGAGGCCCTGTTGCCCGGCCGCAGCAAGAAGACGGGTGTGACGGATGGACAGATCGGCCATCGGCAGCGGCTCCGAGGCGGTGAACTCGGACAAGGCGTCGGCAAAGCGGATCGCGCGGTCCCAATTCTGGCGGGCCAGCATCACGGCGCAGGCGTCTGCGTAGAAATGCAGGTGGCTATGCCCAACGCAGCCTTCGCCCAGTATCCGGACGCCCTGATCCAACAGATCATCCTGGGCATCCGGATCGTCCAGAGCCAAGGCCAATGCCGACAGCGCTTTGGGGCCGACAAAGTTGCGGCCATGTTCCAACGCGATTTCCACGGCGCGCCGCCCCACCTGTTCAGCCTCGTGCCTTTGCCCGGCATAAACCTGCGCCCGCGCCAAGTGTTCCAGCGCCTGAGCCTCGAGTCGCTTGGCACCGACACGTTGGGCGATATCGGCGGATTGGATGAAGGCCTGCAGCGCACCGTCCAAGTCATCCTGAAAGGTGCACGCGACGCCCAGGCAGGTCTGCGCGACACATTCCGGCACGAAGGCAAAGTATTTCTGCGAGATTTCGATGGCTTCCTGCGCATCGGCCCGACCTTGCGCCACGTCACCCGAGTAACTGCGGGCAACACTGAGATTGTGAAGGTTGGCGGCCAGGTCCCTGACCAGTCCTTTGTCCCGCGCTCTTTCGACGGCCTGAGTGTAGAACCCTGCGGCGGTACGCATTGCGGCATTCATGAAATTCGCATCGCCAAAGCCGCTGAGGGCGCCGACCTCCAGCCGGACGGATTCCAGTTTGCGGGCCAGCGTCAGCGCTTTTTCGTTGCTTTGCAGAGCATCCGCGACCCGTCCCAGCGGGAAATAGATGTTTCCGCGAACATAGCTGATCTGGGCCAGATCCCGTTCCGATCCATTGCGGTCAGCGGCGGCCTCGGCGATGTCGAGGCTGTGCAGCGCATCCTGGTACAGGCTGGCCTGGCGTGCGGCTTGTGCCAGACCGATATGAACGCGGCAACTCTGCGCGTCAGTCTCGGCCAAGGCAGCGGCTTCGTTGAATTCGCTCAGGGCCTCGTCCGACAGGCCCTGAAGTCGATGGGTTTCCGCGCGGGCACACATCAGGTCAAACCGGATACCCGGCGGCGCCGTAAGCTCGAGCGCGCGTTCGATCAGCGGGCTGGCCTCGTCAAACTGGAAGGCATGAATCAGGTTTTCGGCGGCCTCCAGATAAGCTTCGGCTGCGTTGGAGGCGTCGGCACGGTCCAGGTGTTGGGCGCGCAAGGTGGCGTCCTTGCCTTCGTACCAGCTTGCTGCCTGCCGGTGCAGTCGGGCGCGCTCGGACTTGACCAGCGTCGCATAAGATCCGTCGCGGATCAGAGCATGCGCAAACATCAGATCTGCCCCGGCCTCGCGGATCAGGGCCGAGCGGATCAGGTCGGACGTGTCCAGATGGCCTTCACCCAGCAGGTAGTTCAGAACTTCGGGCGAGAACCGCTGCCCCAGAACCGATGCTGCCTGAATCGCCGTTCTGCTTCGACGATCCAACCCGTCCAGACGGGATTGCACGATGCCTTGGATGCTGCCGGGGACGGTGTCGCGGGTCAGGCCGTCGATATTGCGCAGCAGTTGCTCGAGAAACAGCGGATTGCCTCCGGCGCGTTGCACGCAGGTTTCCAACAGCTCGGGGTCGATGGCGGTGAATTCCTCGACCAGTTTCCGCGCCTGTTCGTCGCCCATCGGCGAAAGCTCAAGCTTGGACACCAGCGCACCGTCCGTTCCCATCTGCCATTCCCGATCGATCGGGTCGCCTTCGACCCGGCTGGTCATCATCAGAACGCAAGGCAGGTCCCGCGTCGCGGCAGCCATGTAGGAGCACATGGTCAGAATGTCCGGTGGCGCCCAATGTATGTCCTCGACCTGGAGCAGTAGGGGGGCCTCGCGGCTGCGGGTCTGCAGCAGTTCGTCGATGACCTGTCGCCGACCCCGCATGCGTGCGGCGTTGTCCATTGCGGCATAGACTTCGGCCAATCCGGGATCCTGTTCAAGTTCGAGCAAAGCGCTCAGATGGGCTGAACTGGCAGGGTTGATCCACCCCCGGCCGATCGCGTCATGAGCGGCCGCGGTGCTGGCATCGGAGTCGTCGGTCGGGTCGAGCCCCAGAAGGCTGCGGGCGATGGACTGGATGGCCGAATGCCCTTCGCGTGTGCCGAAATCCATCACCACGCCCCCGTGGATCGAATAGGACCGGTTTGCGGCCAGCTCGGCCACCTGTTCCGAAAAATGGGTCTTGCCGATACCCGGTTCGCCAAGAATGATGTGAACCTCACCCTTTCCATGGCGCTGGCAACGGTCGAATGTCGCCGAGAACAACGACATCTCGCGTTCCCGCCCGATGAATTTGTGGCGCCGCGTGCGGATGTTCCGGGCCAGGCGGTCCAGACGCCAGATTTCGACATCCTTATTCAGGCCTTTAATCGCTTTGGTGCCGATCGCCTCGCCCACGAACAGAGGGCCAAGCGCGCGCTGGATGTCATCCGACACCAACGTTTGACCCGGCGCAGAAATGTCGGTTAGGCGGGACGCAAGATTCACGCCGTCCCCGGTCACGGTGTATTCGGTATGGGCCTCGCTTCCGGTGGTGCTGGCGATGACCTGCCCTGAGGCGATGCCGATATGGCAGGACAGGGGCGGGTCAAGTGTGGGCAGCGCGGCGTGAATCTCCAACGCAGCCCGGGCCGCTCGTTCGGTGTCGTTGGTGTGCGAGATCGGCGCCCCGAACACCGCCATGACAGCGTCTCCGATATGCTTGTCGATCCGGCCTCCAAATTTCTCGACGGCGCGGTCGACCTTGCCAAAGAACGCATTCAGCAGCGCGTGCATGTCTTCGGCGTCGTGTTCGCTGGACAATTTGGTAAAGCCGGTCAGGTCCGCGAACAGAACCGTGACCTGCCGTTTTGCCGGCTCCAGTTCGACCTCGGGTTCAAATGCGCCGACGTTGTCCGGGACGTCCAGCTCGGATATCGCGCGCAGCAACCGGCGACGGTCGCCGACGGCGGTCACTCCGATCTCGCGCAAATCCTCGCCCGTAAGTTCCGGAAGAATTGCAAAGTCGATTTTGTTTTCCGCGAACGCTTGGGTGTAATCGGACAACCCAAGGGCGCTCAGCCATTCCCGTAGGTCGCCAGACATTGGTGCCCTCAGAAGTATCCACCCGCAGGCAGCCTAGTACAGACCACCGGGTCGAGTCTGCATTTTTTATAGTAATATTCGATTATGACTGCGCAATCCGCCGTTTCCGGGTTTTCGGATCAGCTTTGTGTCGCGCCTTTCCAGAGTTGTGTTTCAGGAAGGATTCGTTTGCTCAATCCATGAACAAATCTGATCAAGATCAAGTCAGAGTTGACTCGTATCCGCTATCCACGCAGCATGAACGGAGTACCACAAATGTTTCTAGAACAGGTGGGCGGCACATGTCTGCAGTAGCCAGCAGGCGCGCGTTCCTGACGGGACGCCTGCCTCGCGAAGACGACAGCGTGAAGCGGCCGCCAGGAGCGGCGCGCGAAAACTTCCACGATCTCTGCACTCGATGCGGCGACTGTGTCTCGGTTTGTCCCGAGGAAGTTCTGGCTATGGACGACGCGGGCTTGCCGGTGTTTCAGCCGCAGCAGGGTGGCTGCACCTTTTGCGGAGACTGCGCCGACGCGTGCAAGACCGACGCATTGAGCCTGGACCGGTTCGCCGAGTGGCCGTGGCGCGCGAAAGTGTCCGACACCTGCCTTTCGGCAAATGGTGTCAGTTGCCGGGTGTGCCAGGACAGCTGCGATCAAGGGGCCATCCGATTCCGCCTGAAAACCGGAGGCCGTGCCGAAGTGAACCTGGACCTGGCATCATGTGTCGGTTGCGGAGCCTGTTCGGCCGCATGCCCGACCGGTGCCGTTTCCCTTGAGAGATACCAGCCCGCCACAGTGGAGGTGCGTGAATGAATATCTGTGGATGCCTCGTGCATGTCGCGCCGGACCAGACCTCGGCAGCACGGTCGGCGATGACTGCGTTTGACGGGGTCGAGGTCCATGCCGAATCCGACGACAGCCGGTTCGTTGTCGTTGTCGAGGACACGCCGACACGGTTGGCGTCCGAGATCATCATGGACCTGCACCAGATCCCCGGGGTCGTCTCGCTGACCCTGACCTATCACCATTTCGAAGATCTCGCGGAGACCCGTCCGCGTCCTGAAACTCCCAGCCAAGATTCCAGCCGGAGGCCCTTGTCATGACCATTTCCGAATCTCGCCGTACGTTTCTGAAAGCAACCGCCGCCGCCGCGACCGCGTCCGCGGCCGGTATCCCGCTGGCGACGGGCCAAGCTGCCGCCCAAGTCGCCAATGCCGACATCCGATGGGACAAGGCACCTTGCCGGTTCTGCGGCACGGGCTGCTCGGTTCTGGTGGGCACCAAGAACGACCGCGTGGTTGCCACGCAAGGCGACCCGGACGCTCCGGTGAACCGGGGGCTGAACTGCATCAAGGGCTACTTCCTTTCGAAGATCATGTACGGCAAGGACCGTCTGACCACCCCGCTATTGCGCAAATCGAACGGCGTCTATGACAAGAACGGTGACTTTGAGCCCGTCAGCTGGGACGAAGCCTTCGACGTGATGGCCGAGAAGTGGAAAGAGGCGCTGGCCAAGAAAGGCCCGACCAGCGTGGGCATGTTCGGCTCGGGACAGTGGACCGTGTGGGAGGGTTATGCCGCGGCCAAGTTGATGAAGGCCGGGTTCCGCACGAACAACATCGACCCGAACGCGCGGCACTGCATGGCCTCGGCCGTGGTGGGCTTCATGCGGACCTTCGGCATTGATGAGCCGATGGGCTGCTATGACGACCTCGAGCATGCCGACACCTTCGTGCTGTGGGGCTCGAACATGGCCGAGATGCACCCGATCCTGTGGTCGCGCTTGACCGATACGCGCCTGACCAAACCGGGCGCGCAGGTGCATGTGCTGTCGACCTTCGAGCACCGCTCGTTCGAGCTGGCCGACAATGGGATCATCTTCAAGCCGCAGACCGATCTGGCGATCCTGAACTACATCGCAAACCACATCATCCAGACCGGCGCGGTGAACGAGGAGTTCGTCAAGAACCACGTCAACATCACCAAGACCGCTACCGACATCGGTTACGGCCTGCGCGAGACCAACCCGCTGCAACAGGCCGCGGCGAACCCGGACTCGGGCAAGCTGGAGCCGATCTCGTTCGAGGAATACGCCGCCTCGGTCGCCGACTACACGCTGGAATACGTCTCTGAACTGTCGGGCGTACCGGCGAACCAGCTTGAGCAGCTGGCCAAGGAATATGCCGACCCGAACCGCAAGGTCATGAGCCTGTGGACCATGGGCTTCAACCAGCACACCCGCGGGTCCTGGGTGAACTCGTTGATGTACAACGTGCACTTGCTGGTGGGCAAAATCTCCGAGCCCGGCAACTCACCGTTCTCGCTGACCGGTCAGCCTTCGGCCTGTGGCACCGCGCGCGAGGTTGGCACTTTTGCCCACCGCCTGCCCGCCGACATGGTGGTGACCAATGATGAACACCGCAAGATCACCGAGACCAAGTGGAACATTCCCGAAGGCACCATTCCGCCCAAACCGGGCTTCCACGCGGTTCTGCAGAACCGCAAGCTGAAGGATGGTGATCTGAACGTCTATTGGGTGCAGTGCAACAACAACATGCAGGCCGCCCCCAATATCAACGAAGAAGGCTATCCCGGCTATCGCAACCCCGAAAACTTCATCGTCGTATCGGATCCGTACCCAACGGTCACTGCCGTTGCGGCCGACCTGATCCTGCCGACCGCCATGTGGGTCGAGAAAGAAGGGGCCTATGGCAACGCCGAACGCCGCACCCAGTTCTGGCGTCAGCAGGTCAAGGCCCCGGGCGAGGCCAAGTCGGACCTGTGGCAGCTGATGGAGTTCTCGAAACGCTTCACCGTCGAGGAGGTCTGGGACGAAGAGTTGCTGGCCAAGATGCCCGAGCATCGTGGCAAGACCCTGTTCGACGTACTGTATGCCAACGGCAAGATCGACCAGTATCCGCTGTCGGAAACCGCCGAAGGGTTCCACAACGACGAATCCGAGCATTTCGGCTTCTACGTCCAAAAGGGCCTGTTCGAGGAATATGCCAGCTTTGGCCGCGGCCACGGGCACGATCTGGCACCGTTCGAAACCTATCACCAGGCCCGCGGTTTGCGCTGGCCGGTCGTGGACGGGAAAGAGACGCTCTATCGCTTCCGCGAGGGCTACGATTCGTATGTGCCTGAGGGTGCTGGCGTCAAATTCTATGGCCACAAGGACGGAAAGGCCAAGATCATCTTCGCGCCCTACGAACCGGCAGCAGAGGAGCCGGACGAAGAGTTCGATCTTTGGCTGTGCACCGGCCGGGTGCTGGAGCACTGGCATTCCGGGTCGATGACCCGCCGCGTGCCCGAGCTGCACCGCGCCTTCCCCGCCGCCGTGGTGTTCATGCACCCCGAGGACGCCAAGGAACGCGGCGTGCGCCGCGGGCAGGAGATCGTGCTGTCCACCCGCCGCGGCGAGGTGATCAGCCGTGTCGAGACCCGTGGTCGCAACAAGGTGCCGCGTGGCCTCGTGTTCATGCCGTGGTTCGACGAGGGCCAACTGACCAACAAGCTGACGCTGGATGCGACCTGTCCGCTGTCGAAAGAGACGGACTTCAAGAAATGCGCCTGCAAGGTCGAGCGGGCGTAAGGGCAGGGATCGCAAAGGTCGCGTGTAATGTCTCTGGTCGGCAAACCTCTTTCGCCGCAACGGCGCCGGTTCCTGCAGGACTCGGCGCGCGCGGCGGGTGGCTGTCTGGTCGCCGGGTCGGTGCTGGCCTATCTGGCCCGCGACGCCCGCGCCCTGCCAGCCGAGGCCTTGCGACCGCCGGGGGCATTGCCCGAAAATGATTTTATGGGTGCCTGCATCCGCTGCGGGCTGTGCGTCCGCGATTGCCCCTATGACACACTGAAGCTGGCCGAGTTGGGAGTCGATGCGATGGCGACCGGTACGCCGTATTTCATCGCCCGCGACGTGCCCTGCGAGATGTGCGAAGATATCCCCTGTGTTGCGGCCTGCCCGACTGGGGCGCTGGACAAGGGGTTGCAGGATATCGACGGCGCCAAGATGGGTGTTGCGGTTCTGGTCGATCAGGAGAACTGCCTGAACTTCCTGGGGCTGCGCTGCGACGTGTGCTATCGCGTGTGCCCCGTGATCGACGAGGCGATCACGCTGGAACTGTCGCACAACGACCGGTCCGGCCACCACGCGATCTTTGCGCCGACGGTTCATGCCGACCGCTGCACCGGCTGTGGCGTCTGCGAGAAAAGCTGCGTTCTGCCCGAGGCGGCGATCAAGGTTTTGCCCGCACGGCTGGCGCGCGGCAGTTCGGCCGAGCATTACCGCAAGGGATGGGAAGAAAAGGCCGAAAAGGGCGGGCCGCTGGTCGAAGGCATCATCGACCTGCCCGATCGCCTGCCCGGACCGGGCGCGGACAACCTTGCCGCGCCGGGCGGGTACGAACCGGGCTACAACCTTCCGGGGGCAGGCCAATGACGGCGCGGACACATATGCCCGTCGGGCACGAGGCCCGCGAGGTCAAGGGATGGGTCGGCGCCCATCGGTTCCTGCTGCTGCGGCGGTTCAGTCAGGTGTTCTTTCTGGCGCTGTTCCTGTTGGGACCGTGGTTCGGCATCTGGATCGTCAAGGGCACGCTGGCCGGATCGTTGACGCTGGACGTGCTGCCGCTGACCGATCCGTTCATCCTGCTGCAGGGGCTGGTGGCCGGCCACTGGCCGGAAATGACCGCGCTGATCGGCGGGCTGATCGTTCTGGTGGCCTATGCGCTGATCGGAGGGCGGGTCTATTGCTCGTGGGTGTGCCCGATCAACCCGGTCACGGATGCCGCGCATTGGCTGCACCGTCGGCTGGACCTGTCCAAAGGCTGGCAGCCCAAACGCAGCACCCGATTGTGGATATTGGCGACCGTTCTGATCGTGTCCGCCCTGACCGGCGTGATTGCGTGGGAACTGGTGAATCCGATCACGATGC
The DNA here is from genome assembly GCF_059613385.1 of Ruegeria sp. BHSA162. Classification (NCBI taxonomy): domain Bacteria; kingdom Pseudomonadati; phylum Pseudomonadota; class Alphaproteobacteria; order Rhodobacterales; family Roseobacteraceae; genus Ruegeria; species Ruegeria sp. BHSA162. The sequence goes on along the minus strand of NZ_JBXWSK010000061.1, from coordinate 11,041 downwards.
TGCACCGCGGGCTGGTCTTTGGCATGGGTTTTGTCTGGGCGATGGTCGTAGCGATCTTTGTCTTTGACCTGTTCGTGGCCCGGCATGGATGGTGCGGCCATATCTGCCCGGTCGGGGCCTTCTACGGCTTGATCGGCGCCAAAAGCCTGCTGCGGGTCAGCGCGACCAATCGCGCCGCCTGTGACGACTGTATGGATTGCTATGCGGTTTGTCCGGAAAACCAGGTGATCTCGCCCGCACTGAAGGGCAAGCCGGGATCCAGCCCGCTGATCCTGTCGCCCGATTGCACAACATGCGGCCGTTGCATCGATGTGTGCTCGGTCGATGTCTTCAAACTTACCCACCGGTTCGATGACGCCGTCGTCGCGCCACCCGATCCAGCCGCCGCGCCAGAACCGCGCGCCGCCAGACCTGCTTAAGGGAGTGCCAAGATGAAAAAATCAATAGCGACAGGCGCAATAGCCCTGATCCCTGTTATTCTTGTGACCGGGCTTGCTTTTGCGCAATCCGCGTCCGTGACCACGTTGCGAGGCGTGGATATCGATGATCCGGCCATCCTTGATGATGTGCACCGCAACATCGAAGGGCGCATGCAGCGCAACTATCGCCAGCAGCCGCCGTTGATCCCGCACAAGATCGACCAGTACCAGATCGACATCCGCACCAATCAGTGCCTGTCCTGCCACGACTGGACCAAGGCCGGCGAGCGCAACGCGCCGACCCTGTCGATGACCCACTACCTGGACCGCGAAGGCAACGAGCTCGATCAGATCGCGGGCACCCGTTATTTCTGCAACCAGTGCCATGTGCCGCAGGCGGATGCGCCGGCCCTGGTCGACAACCTGTTCCAGCCCTCGGCCGGAAACTGATCCAGCTTTGGACTGAAAGGAGCACCAAATATGGCAGACTCTCCTGAAAAGCGCGGCTTGATCGGCCGCATCTGGGCGTGGATCTGGACTCCGGCCGCCGCGTTCAGCGCAGGCTTTCTGGTTCTGGCGGGCTTTCTGGCCGGCATCCTGTTCTGGGGTGGGTTCCACTGGACGCTTGAGATGACGAATACCGAAGAATTCTGCGTCTCGTGCCACACGATGGAAACCAACCTTGGCGAATACCGGGAAACGATCCACTACAACAACCACTCGGGCGTACGGGCCATCTGTTCCGATTGCCACGTGCCCAAGGAATGGAGCTTCAAGATCGAAGCCAAGATCATGGCGGTGAAAGACGTCTATCACGAGCTGGTCGGCACCATCAGCACGCCCGAGAAATACGAGGATCACCGCCTGCAGATGGCCTCGGCCGTGTGGAAAAAGATGAAGGCCTCGGACAGCCGCGAATGCCGCAACTGTCACAATTTCGAATACATGGACTTCACCATTCAGGAAACGCGCGCCGCCAACGAACACCAGCGTGCGATCGACGAGAACATGACCTGCATCGACTGCCACCAGGGCATCGCGCACAGCCTGCCGCCGGGCTATCTGGAGGAGTATCAGAAAGTGGTCGCCTCGCTGGATCCGGTGACCGGCACCGAAATTGCTCAGAGTACCGGCGCGGCCGAGATCCGATCATTCCTGAACAGCACATCCGACTAGGAGTGGCACGACATGCTTGAGATTCTTGGAACAATCGGCGGCAACATCCTGAGCCTGCCCGGCATTCTGGGCCTTGCGGTGGGCATGATGACCCGCCAACTGTGGTTGGCCGCGACGATGGGCGCGGTGATCGGCATACTGGAAACCCTGGCTTTCGCGCATTGGACCTTTGCCAAGGTCGAGCCGATGGAGTTGATCATCGGCGTTCTGGTCGGTGTGTGCGCCAGCAGCATTGGCTGTCTGATCCGTCAGAAAGGGGCGACCGTCTAGGCGACAGTCGCCGCTTACTCTTTGCGGTTCTTCAGGTGTTTCAGAACGGCGCTTGCGATCATGGTCACCAACCCGGGGGCAAGCGTTCCCAGAGGGTCGCGTGAGACGGTTCTAAGGTCGCGGACCGTCTCGCGAGCCTCTGACATCATGTCCTGAACCTCGGCCTCGATATCGCCGATCGCCATGTCGCGCAGTTCTGCTACTGGCGCAGTGTCGGCCTCGGCGCTGACCGAGTTGGCGATAGCCGCGAGTATCAGCGCCACGATCAGGTTGATCAGGGCGATGACCAGTGCAGCCAACGGCTTGGACATCACTGACGCCAGAGCAAGATAGCCCGCGACATTCAGCATGATGATGGCCAACCCGCCCGCCAATCCGGCTGCGGCGAAAAAGCCCGCGCGTTTGGCCAAGACGGTCATGTTCCGCTGAGCGATCAGCCGTTCGGTACGCAGGATGATGGAAATGTTTCGGGAAATGCGGCTCATCTGACTGTCTCCTACCTGGACCGACCGATCGCGTAGCCCAGAGCGAAAACGCCCAGGGCGAACAGGATGGCTTTCTTGTGTGGCATGGCATCCAGCTCGGCCAGCGCGGTTTCGATCTCACCGGACCAGTCTTCGAACTCGGCCGACAACTTATCGGGAATGTCCTGGACGGCCTCTTTCACCTTTTCGCCCGCCTTGCGCGCGCCCGACTTTTTGTCCTCGGCCTGCTCTTCAAGCTGCCGCTTCAACTCAGCGACCTGCTGTTCAAGTTCCGCTTTGGTAACCATTGGTGTTGTCCTTTCGTCAAGCGGCCAGTCGCGCGGGCGATGGGCCGATAATCCGGTTTGGCGGCATCGAGATCAGTCTTTGGGACCCACACGGCCATCGCCCGACATCAGTATGGCGATGGGGCGCGTGGCCGGAATGTGGGTCAGAATGATCATGATGCAGACAGTGATCGGCACGCTCATCAGCGCACCGGGAATGCCCCAGATCGCGGTCCAGAATGTCAGGGCCAGTATGACCATGAGAGGGGACAGGTTCAGGCTTTTGCCCAGCAAGGTCGGCTCAAGAATATTTCCGACCGAGAATTGCACGGCCCCGCATCCCAACAGCACCATCAGGAAGGGGCTCAGTTCCTCGAACTGGACAAGAGCGACCAGAGAGGGCAGGGCGACACCGATGATCGAGCCGACCGTGGGGATGAAATTCAACAGAAAGGCCAGAACCGCCCAGGTCTCGGCGAAATCCAACCCAACCGCCCACATGACAAAAAAGCTGCCGAACCCGGTTAGCGCGCTGACGAAAGTCTTGATCCCGACATAGCGCTGGATGCTGGCGGACGTGCTGTGCAGCACGTTGCGAACTTTGTTGGCAAGCGTTGGATCCGAGATCGCGAGGTCAATCTTGGTTTGCATCGGCACGCGTTCAACCAGCATGAACGGCACATAGAGCAGTACAAGGAAGAAGGCGCTGAGAAAGGCGCCGGCGGACCCGATGATGCTGCCGGCAAAACCCGACAGGTTGATCTGGCTCAGCGCCTTCTGGGCCGCGGCATAGTTCTCGTTGCCGACGAGGGCGACAAGTTTTGCCAGAATACCGGACAGGCGCTCTTCGTATTTCGGGAAAGCCTCGGACACCAGACCGGCCTGGCTGGACAGGATCGACAGGATGATCAGCAATCCAAACAGGATCAGGCACAAGGCCCCAAGATGCGCCATCCATTTCGGTACGGAATGGCCCAGAATGACGATCCGGTGGATCCGGTCAGACGTTGCAGTAAGCAGCACAAACAACAGTATGGCGAAGGAAAGCGGTATCAGAACCGAGGACGCCAGCACCAATGACGCGATGGTCAGAAACAGCAGAACAACCAGCTGATACCAGAAGGTCAGCCCAGGCTTGCCCACGCGCTGGTTGTCGGCCTTGGGTTGAGTTGCCATGCACGTCTCCTGCGGGCTCAGCACCATTGCGGCCCGCCACCGTTGGTCGGTTCCGCCATTAGGCACAGATATTCGGCTGTTCTCAAACAAAATTCTCGAAAGAGTTGATTTCTGGACAGGTTGCAAACGGGTCTCTACGCTCGGCCTTGGATCAAATCCAAGGACCAAAGCCCATGCGCCGCACATCGACCAACTCGCTGCTTGTCATCGCACTTGCGATCAGCGCAGGCATCGCGATTTGGGGTCTTGTCGACCCGGCGGGGCTGGGCCGGTTGGCGTCTGCCGCGGTTGCGACGCAGTTCGAAAGCCGGGGCTGGTTCATCATGCTCGAGGCCAGCGGCCTGTTGTTCGTTGCGCTGTTTCTGGCCTTTTCGCGCTTTGGGCGCATCCGGTTGGGGCCGGATGGTGCCGAGCCCGAGTTTTCGACTCCCGCATGGATCGCCATGCTGTTTGCGGCCGGGATGGGGGTTGGGCTGCTGTTTTATGGTGCAGCCGAGCCGCTGACCCATTTCGAAGAGCTCAGAAAATACGAGCTAGATCCGAGGGCCGCCGGAAACGCTCTGTTCGTAACCTACCTGAACTGGGGCTTTCATGCCTGGGCAATCTACGGGGTGGTCGGTCTGATCATTGCCTATTTCGCCTTCCGCCGTGGGGGCACTCTGCTGCTGAGCGCGCCGTTGAACGACGCTCTGGGGTCGGCCCCGTGGGTTCGGGCGATGGGCTGGGGCTTTGACCTTCTGTCAATCGTTGCCATTGCCGTGGGTTTGGCTGGCTCGCTGGCCATGGGGGTGTTTCAGGTGCAAACCGGGTTGGCCGGATTGCTTGGCGTGGCGGATTCGGCGGCTCTGACGCTTCCGGTCTTTTTCGCCATGTGTGTGGCATTTGTCATCCCTCTGCGCCGGGATCTGGGGGACGGCATGGCCAAGCTGTCCAATGCTGCGATGCTGATCGCCGTCGCAATGATGATTTATCTGTTGGTCCTTGGCCCCACCTCATACCTGATGAACGGTATCGTGAGCGGCTTCGGGAGATACGTTTTTCACGTTCTGCCCGCCGGGTTTGCCACGGCCGAGTTCTTTGGAGACGACCTCGTCAACTGGTTTCAGGACTGGACGCTGAACTACATGATCTGGTGGCTGGCCTGGTCGCCGTTCGTCGGTATCTTCATCGCCCGGATTTCCCGGGGCCGAACGATCCGGGCGTTTCTTCTGGGTGTGATCGTCGCGCCAACCTTGTTCTCGATTCTTTGGTTTGGCGTGTTTGGCGGGCTTGGGTTTTTTGACGCGCTGCGGCAGCAAGGTTCCTTGTCCGTGGTCAATCAGCAGAATATTGACGCGACCACATTCGCGTTGCTTCAGCGGTTTCCACTGTCCGGACTGACGCAGACAGCGACCATCGTCGCCGCGTTTCTGTTTGTGGTCACCAGCGTTGTCAGCGCCGGATTTACCCTCGCGATGATCGGAACCGGTGGTGATGAAAACCCGTCTCCCCGGATCCGCACGGTGTGGGGGGCAATTCTGGGTGCGCTTGGGCTTGCCATGGTCTTTGTCGGGGATATCGGGCTGGTGCGATCTGTGATCGCAATTTCGGCGATCGCCTTTGTTTTCATAGTTCCGGTTCTGGTGGTCTGTCTGTTCCGGGTGCTGGCGCGGGAGGAAGGGCCATGACAGGCGAGTTTCTGGATACCGTTCTGAACGTCACCGTCTTTCTTTACCTGGGCTTTCTGATCTGGCTGTGCCTGCGCCCGGATCCCTGAGGCCCGTTCGCCGAGAAAGGGGATGTCGCCATCTGTCAAACCTGATGGGCGCAACCCAAAGAACGCGCGCGCTTTCCTTGCAGGTTGAATTTCAGCCATGCCCCATGTTGCGGTCGTCATGCAATGAGACTCCCGCCTTGATCTCGGAGATATAGGGCAGCATGCGCAAGAGTTGGCAAACTACAGCGAACTACGTCTTCAGCGCGCAAACAGCCTATTGGCAGAGTACTGGCTGATCCGCTGCCGATCAAAGAAGCCTGGTGGGGCCGAACGTTCCGCCCTATTTGTCTCGTATGAATTTGCGCGCCGGATTCCGGTGTTGACATTTTTTGATCTCGGTTAATAATTTTACCAACTAAAATAATGTTGGTGAGGGCGCGTCTCGTGTATCTGGGTTTGGATCTGGGGACCTCTGGTCTCAGGGGAATTCTTGTGGACGAGGCCGGGCAGGTTCTGGCCGAGGCTGAGGCTGAGATCGCTACGTCGAACCCGCAATCGGGATGGTCCGAACAAGCCCCGCAGGACTGGATCGACGCCTGCGCGACCGTCATGGGCCGGCTGCGTGAGACGAACGGCGATGCACTGGCGCAACTGCGGGCGATCGGACTGAGTGGCCACATGCACGGCGCAACGCTGTTGGATCGGGACGGCACCGTCCTGCGGCCGTGCATTCTGTGGAATGACACCAGATCGGCGCTAGAGGCCAAAGAGTTGGACCAGACCCCCGGGATGCGCGAGATCACGGGCAATATCGTGTTCCCCGGGTTCACCGCGCCCAAGCTGGAATGGGTCCGTGCCCATGAACCCGACCTGTTCGCCCGTACGGCCATGGTGTTGTTGCCGAAGGATTATCTGCGGTTCTGGCTGACCGGGGAATATGTCAGTGACATGTCCGACAGCGCGGGAACGTCCTGGCTGGATGTCGGCGCGCGAGACTGGTCGGACAGGGCGCTGGAGTTGGGTCACATGAGGCCCGATCAGATGCCGCGACTGGTCGAGGGCACTGACCATGGTGGCGAACTGCGGGATGAACTGCTTCGGGAATGGGGGCTGTCCGGCCCGGTTGTGGTCGCTGGCAGTGCTGGCGACAACGCCGCGGCCGCTTGCGGTATCGGCAGCATCGACGAGGGGTCCGGGTTTCTGTCTCTTGGCACCTCGGGTGTGCTGCTGATGGCTCGGAACAGCTATGCACCGGCACCCGAGACGGCGGTTCATTGCTTTTGCCACGCGGTGCCTCGGCGATGGATTCAGATGGGCGTCATCCTGTCGGCGACCAACAGCCTGAACTGGCTTTCGCGCAACCTAGGCCAACCGGTCGAGGCGCTGGCCGGGGCGCTGCCCGACCAGCCAAACGGGCCGTCGTCGTTGACCTTTCTGCCCTACCTGTCCGGCGAGCGGACGCCGCATAATGACAGCACCATCCGAGGAGCTTTTCTGGGCCTAGACATCGCTTCGGAGCCGACGGATCTGGTGCAGGCAGTGATGGAGGGTGTCGGTTTTGCAATGCGCGATTGCCTTGAGGCCCTGAGGAGCACCGGTACCGAACCGGCGCAGTTGATTGCCGTAGGTGGCGGTGCGCGGTCCCGCTACTGGCTTCAGACCATCGCCACCACGCTGAATGTGCCGCTGGCCCTGCCCAAGGGAAGCGCGTTCGGGGCTGCGACTGGTGCCGCGCGGCTGGCCATGTGCGCAGCCGGAGACGCAACACCCGAACAGATCATGACCCCGCCAGAGATCGACGCCATCATCGAACCGCAGAGTGATTTGACCGAAGCCTATGACAGCGCCTACAGACGATACAGAGCGTATTACAAGGCGCTGGCGCCATTGGCTGGATGATGAACAAAAGTCGCACTGATTGCACTGATATCCCGGTTATCGTCCTGCAAGACGGGGACATGCGGGTGTCATTGCTGGGCTATGGAGCGATCACGCAAGGGTGGTGGTACAAGGGCCAACCGCTGATCCTTGGCTATGACGACCCGACCGAATACCTGAACGACCCGTTCTATCTGGGCGCGCTCGTCGGGCGGGTTGCCAACCGGATCGGCGGCGCAGGGTTCGATCTGGACGGCACCCATCATGCGCTGATTGCGAACGAAGGGTCGAATACGCTGCATGGGGGGGCAGAAGGGCTCTCGCGCCAGTTCTGGCAGGTCGAGCAGCTTTCGCCGTGCGAGGCGGTGCTGGTCCATGTCTCGCCCCACGGCGCGGGCGGATTTCCGGGGGCTGTGCGCTTCGAGGTCAGGGTCCGGTTGGATTTCCCTCGCCTGACATATTCGATCTCTGCCTGGCCGGACAGGCCGACCCCGATCAGCATCGCGCAACACAACTACTACACGTTGGGGTCCGCTCGAGGCATCTCCGAGCACCGATTGCAGTTGGCGTCAGATCGTCACTTGGAACTGGACGATCAGGGGATACCGTCTGGCGGGATCGTCGACTCTGCATCGGTCGGGCTGGATTTCGCGGCCCCCGAACCGATCGGACAGGCCGCCACGGACCTCGATCACTTCTTCCTGTTCGGCACCGGCGGCAAGGTGGCCCAACCGGTTGCCACCCTTGCGGCGCCGTCGGGATTGACGATGACGGTCCATTCCGATCAGCCCGGGGCGCAGGTCTACTCTGCCGCCCATTTGTCCGCGCCATTTGCGCCGCATGCCGGGCTCTGTATCGAGCCATCGGGCTATCCGAATGCGCCGAACGTCCCCGCGTTCCCATCGATCATATGTACGCCCGAGAAACCGTATCACCAGACGCTGATGCTTGAGATATCCGAGGCTGGGGCATGAGCGTGATCCGTTCCTTATCGGCCTTGGCTGTTTTCGCCAGCTTTGCCACCGGGACAGCGGCCCAGAACCTTGGCCCGGCTCCCGAGTTCATCGAGCCCGACCTTGCCATCGTGGAACTCGGCCAAATGCTGTTCTACGACCCGATCCTGTCGGGAAACGAAAACATCAGTTGCGCCACCTGCCACCACCCACGGTTCGGGACCTCGGACGGGATGTCGCTGGGCATCGGAGAAGGCGGGGTGGGGCTGGGCAGCGCCCGCGGGCTTGGGTCCGACAACTTGCCCGAGCAGCGCATCCCGCGCAACTCTCCGGCCCTCTGGAACCTTGGCGCGACCGAGTTCACGACGTTTTTTCACGACGGCAGGCTCGAGGATGCTCCTGAGCAACCTTTCGGCATCAGAACACCGTTGGGGCAGCATATGCGGCCGGGGTTCCGCTCGGCATTGGCGGCTCAGGCGATGTTCCCGGTTCTGTCGCCGGATGAGATGGCCGGACATTATTCGGAAAACCCGATCAGCAAGGCGGTGCGGCTGGGCCTTCTGACGCAACAGGGTGGTGCATGGGACCTGATCGCCGGGCGGGTGGCTTTGGTTCCGGAATATCAAAGGATGTTCCGCGACGTGACCCCCGAAAAGGAGGTCTCGTTCGTAGCCATCGCCAACGCGATTGCCGACTTCATCGCCTTTGAATGGCGTGCCGACAAGAGTCCCTTTGATCGCGCGATGCGCGGAGAGGAACCTCTGCCGCCCGACGCGGCGCGCGGCATGCAGCTGTTTTACGGCAAGGCCGGTTGCGGATCGTGCCATTCGGGGTGGTTTCAGACTGACCACGGGTTTCATGCGATCGCGATGCCGCAGATCGGCCCGGGAAAGGCTGCTCGTTTTGAAAACCACGTCCGGGATGATGGTCGACTGCGCGTAACCGGTGCAACCGAAGATGCGTTTGCGTTCCGGACGCCGTCGCTGCGCAATGTGACGCTGACTGCGCCCTATGGTCACGATGGCGCCTATGCTCGGCTCGAGGACGTGGTACGGCACCACCTTGACCCCGAAGGCGCGTTGCGGCGCTACTCGATCGAAATGGCAGATCTGCCTGTCTTTCCCGGAGCCGATGATCAACGGCCGCTACAGGATCCGGCCTTGGTCGATGCCATCGCCGCGGCCAACGAACTGCAACCGATTGCCCTGTCAGATGCAGAGGTTGACGACATCCTGAGCTTTCTGGCTGCACTGGAGGATCCCGCCGAACGGCTGGGTGTACCAGAGCGGGTGCCCAGTGGGCTGCCAGTCGACAAGTGATCAGCGCCGCAATCGGATGATCCGGTTGGTGTCGTATGTCTCCCAGTCCGAGCGGTCTCCGCCGGGCCAGACGACACGAATGTCAACGGTCCTGGCGTCGCCCAGACCGAAATGATGCGGCCCTGCCATCCCGCTGGCATGGCCTCCGCCGATCGTGATCTCGCGGGTCTGAAATCCGGCAGCGGTCCGGACTTCGACAAAGGCGCCGATGGCCTGAGAATTGATGTCATGCTGGCCCAGATTCACCATGACCCAGTTCCCTGTTGCGGGCTGGTTCTGATAGATTTCGGCGGGTGATCCGCGATTGACCACAACCAAGTCCAACCAGCCGTCATTGTTCAGATCATGCAGCGCGGCGCCGCGAGATTTTGCCATCGATGCCACACCGGCCCCAGCCGCGGATTCGAAAAACTGACCGGATTCCAGCTGCAGCAACAGGCTGTTGGGATCGTCCTGAGCCGCATCCGGCATCTGCTCGACATTGCCCTTCGCGACGAAAATGTCGTCACGCCCATCGTTGTTCACATCCGCGAATTGCGCGTGCCAACCGGTCGATGGTCGCCCGTCCGCGCCGATGTGCGGCCGATGTGCGGTCGTGCCCTTGTCATAGGTCGCATCACGCCATGTGGGACCGCCGGCCTCGGGGTCGAAAATCTGGAATTTCTGATCTCCCATCGAGGTCAGGTAGACATCGGGATAGCCATCCCCCGTCAGATCGCGCGACGCGATGCCCATGCCCCAGATCGAGTAGGGCAACCAACCTTCTGCCTGATCATACAGGCGCGGAGTTTCTTCCATCGCCCACATCTGTTCCTGTCCGCCACGGACATAGTAGTGCCGATCGTTGCTGATCCGCAGATCCGCGAGCCCGGTCCGGCCCCAATCCGAGAACAAAGCCGACAGCGCACAGTATCCGGGTTCCAGCCGAACGGGCGGGCCATAGGTTTCGCCAAGGGGGCGGTACAGCAGAGTGGGGCCGCAGGCCTCGAATGGGCCATTCGGATTGTCGCGGTCCACATAGGTTCCGAAGGCCAGAGTGGGCAGTGCCTGCCCGGGTTCCCACGTGGCCGAGAAGGCCGTGGTCCAGTGGTCATCGGGCTCAAACCCAAGCCCCGCGAATGGGTTGAACTGGCAATCGGGTCCACCTTTGAGCAACAGGTCCGCCCCAACGCGCAGAACCACAAGGTCCAGGATGGCGTCGCCGTCGATGTCCATCGGGTAGGCGCCGGTCACACCTGTCAGCGACAGCGGCTCTGGCGTGCTTGCCTGAAAGGAGATTTGCGCCTGAGAGGTGTTTCGGAACAGCTGCGATGGGTTCGCCCCACCAGCAAGGAAGAGTTCCGGCAAGCCGTCCCCGCTGCAGTCGAAAACCGCGACACCGCCACCCACGAAATGCTCCCAAC
>NZ_JBXWSK010000060.1:0-20039 GCF_059613385.1 Ruegeria sp. BHSA162 | reverse complement strand
GATCCAAGGTTGGCCGAATGGGGTTTTCAGGTTTTCTCCATTCGGTCCCAATACATGCCGCAATATCTTCCCGCTTTCCACGTGGCGCAGTCCATAAGCCCCCTGAAGGAAAGCGACGGACCGGGTCGAGGCAGCGATCACCCGCGTGGGGGCTCCGGCCCGCTGCTCCAAGGTTCCAAGACGCTGCTCGGTCGACAGAACCTGGTTCTTAAAAGCTTCACGCAAAGAAGCCAAGTCATCAGGCGTAAGTGCATCTTCTCGCGTCTGGGCGAGCATAATCGCGACCGCTTCGATCTTGCGGGACTCCTGTTCAATACTATCCGCCAAGCGCCGGTCGTTTTGGTAAAGCAGGTACCCAAACCCCGCGATCACAAGAAGCGTCGCAAGTACTGTGATCCTGAACAGTATCGTGGTCTGAGACGCAAGCCGCCGCCCGCTGTCGCGCAGGGCACCAGACATCTTTTTAGCGAAGGGTCGACGGCTCGTTCGGGTGTAAGCATAGGCGTCACTGAGGATATCTTCGACTGTGTGGTGCGCGGGAAATGAGTGATCGCACAACCTGTATCGAGACATTGGGCCCTTTTCGCCGAACTCGATCATATCGCCATGCCTCAGAAGCGCCGATGAGGCTTTTTGTCCGTTCACCCATACATTGCGCCCTGCTGACGCGGCTATCGTGTAACCGTCGTCAGCCCACTTTAAGGTGGCAATATCGTTGTCATGCGGAGGCAGGTCGTCTTTAGGTCGAAGGCTTAACACCCTGCCATCGTTAACAGAAACGGTCAGGGCTTTATCGACCAGCCAGTTCACGTAGCCGCGCGATGGTCCGGTCAGGCTCTCCAGAAAGGCCCGCACCTCACCTTCACCAGCATGTCCTGAGGGTGTCATGCCACTCTCTTCTGGTTTTTGCATTGTGGCCCCCTACCCAAACGCGTGAGGGCATTCTACCACGCTTAAACGCCAAACCCATGGCCTGGTACGAATGTACAAAAAACACATTTGTACAGGTGCTTGCGGTGCCTGCGCGGATTCAACCAAAGACACTTATCAGGCCGCAACTCTAAGAAGGTCGATCCACGATCGACCCTCTGCTTTGCTCTTTTCAAGCACGGTATCGAGCCACCAGACCGTCTATTTCGACGATACCTTGATCTTACGGCTTGGGTCCTGAGGCTCAATCTTCGGCATTTCTATATGCAGAACGCCCTTGTCGAACGTCGCTGAAATCTTGTCGATTTCTACAGTATCTGGCAGCGACATGGCTCTTGAAAAGCTGCCATAGCTTCTTTCGCTGACACGAAGATCGCCCGTTTCATCATGCGCAATCTTCTTCTGACCGCGCAGGATTAGCCTGCGATTCTTGATTTCAATTTCCACATCATCTTCTTCGAGCCCCGGCAATTCAGCCGTCAGGACAATCGCAGAATCCGTTTCTTGGACATCGATTGCCGGTGAAATCGCACCCGTCATATCAAGGGACGGAAAACCCGTGCGTTGCGCAGCCGTTTCCATCGGCAGGAAGGGTGATCCTTCCCCAAGAAAACGCGACATCAGGGTTTCCATTTCACGCCGAAAGTTGTCAGAGAGCGGATGCATTCCAGTGAAAAGTTGCGGGGACTTTTTGTCTTCTAACATTTTGAGCCTCCTCCATTGGCCTGATTTCACGCGCGCAACATTATGACAGGAAAAGCGGTCAAGGACCTTGATCTTGCGCAAGCATGCAACCTCAGGATCAGCCAGACCGAACGCGGCGGCTGAACGAACAGAAACGGGAAACTTCGTTCACTAAACTTGCCTCGTCGTGGTGAAGTTAACACCATTCTCAGTAGTCTTGATCGGAATCCCAGGTCAGCTTAGCGTTTATTTTGAATGAGCCCGAGCTGCCTAGCTTTAGCACAGTGGAGCAAAACTGTATGAAATGGCCTTATCTGGCGCTGATTTACGTTTTGCTGATCTTGGCTCCCTTGGGTTTTTCTTGGTCCTTGGGGTGGCCACCACGATCATTTAATCAAGAGCTCGCGTCCGGGCTTGGGATGCTGGCTTTTTCAATAATCTTAGTCGAGTTCCTGCTGTCTGGGCGGTTCAGGTTCATCTCTTCCGGTCTGGGTATGGATGTAACCATGCGGGTGCATCAGTTGATGGCGCGTACAGCACTCGGCTTTGCGCTGATACACCCGCTTCTCTATCAGGGTACGCCTTCGGGCGGACGCCGCCCGTGGGATGAAACAAACCAACTTACGATTTCCACCGACTTTTCTACGCTGGTATCGGGCATCGGCGCATATCTATTTCTGTTCATTTTGGTCGCCTCGGCAATTGCCCGCAAATCCCTTGATTACAAATACGAAACATGGCGCCTCTTACACGGGCTGGGAGCCTTGGTGATCGCATGCCTGTTGTTGCATCACACGGTCTATGCTGGGCGCTACGGTGGGCATCCGCTACTAACCTATCTCTGGCTTGCCCTAACCAGTATTGCAGTTGGAACTTTGCTGTATGTCTATCTCGTTCGCCCTTTACGTCAGAGGAAGAGACAGTGGCGCGTCACGTCTGTGTCTCGACTAACACCGAAGCAATGGGAGTTGCGCGTCGTTCCAGATGGTCACAACGGACTAAACTTCGAAGCAGGGCAATTTGCTTGGCTAAACGTCGGCCACAGTGTTTTTTCGCTGCATGAGAACCCATTCTCGATTAGTTCGGCACCAGCCGAAGGCCCCGAAGTTTCATTCATGATAAAGGAGCTTGGGGATTTCACATGCGGCCTCAGACAGATCGCTCCGCAAACCACGGCCTATCTGGATGCCCCGCACGGAAATCTATCGATCAGCCACCGAACTGAGAAAGGCATTGTTCTGATCGCAGGTGGTGTCGGGATCGCGCCCATGTTGAGCATTGTGCGTCAGGTACGGTTGAGTGGAACACAGTACGAGCTCAAGCTTATCTATGGCAACCGGGTGGAGGAGCAGATTGCTTTTCGCCAGGAGTTGTCCAAAGAAGAAACAGTATTTGTTCTATCCGAGCCGCCAGAGGATTGGTCCGGAGAGACAGGCTTGATCGACGGTCATCTGTTGGACCGCAATTTGTCTTCTGAACAATTTGAAAGCTGGCTTTTTGTTCTCTGCGGCCCCCCTGCCATGATGGACACGGTCGAAGATCATCTGATTGAGCGGGGCACCGCGTCACACCGGATTTTGTCTGAAAGGTTTGACTATGATTAGACTGCTCAGAAACCTGCCCGCACGCCAACAAGTAAAACTCGCAGTTTGGTTGATCAGTATTTCAATCTTCGTCGCTGTCTTGGCCTTTTGCTTAAGGTAGAAAGCTAGACCGCCAGGGGTTGGCTAGCTTCAAGGCTGCCGGCCGAAAAGGCAGGTATTCTTGGAGATGGATGCCGTCACGAACTTCCTAATAAACATGCTCCGCGTGGACAGCATGAGCATACCGCAACGATCCAGATATGCCCCCATGAAACGCCTTTGATGGAGATCAAGGGCAACGCACGTCACTTATTCATAATAAGCAATCTATTCAGACCGATTTTTAGGAGGATCGGAATGACTTTACTCATCGCCTTCGCCACGGTCGAAGGCCAAACAGCAAAGATTGCGCGCTTCATCACCGATCTCGCGAAGAATGCCGGTTTCGATGCAAAGCTGATCAATACCGATGAAACGCCCAGCCACGTTTCACTTGACGAAGTGGTCAAGGTTATTCTCCTGGCCCCTGTCCACGAGCGTAAGCACCCCAAGTCATTCGAAGCATTTGTCGCTTCAAATAGAGATGCCTTAATGAAGCGAAAGTCTCTCGTGCTTTCCGTCGGTCTAAAAGCTGCTTTCGCGTCAGGTCGAGAAGAAGCACGCGACTATCTTGACGAAATGCTTCTTCGAACAGGTTTTGAACCAAATGCGACGGCTTTGATCGCAGGCGCGGTGAGGCCCGAAAACTACGGGTATTTTGAGAGGGAGATTCTTCAGCGCGTCGTCTTGCTCGGTCGAAAAATCGATCCACGAGAAGGGGCAAGGGAGTTTACTGACTGGGATGAACTCACGTTAATTGTGATAGAGTTCCTTGGCGAAAACGGGCGGGCAAACACGCTTCAACCTCAAGCGAGTACCCAATAACAACTGGCTGTTCCCGTATTAACCGATGAACGTATAGAGCTACCTATACCAGCAAATCACAGTCGCCAGTTCTCTTCATCAGTGCCCGAACAGCACTGGCAACCTTGTCTGCTCCAACATTGCTTGTGTCGTTCCCCCAAATACCGACTGACGCAAATGGGAATGCCCGTAAGCGCCCATAACAACGAGGTCGGCCCCCAATTCTCTTGCGCGTTCCTGAATGCAGTGTTCAATTGAATTCCCGCCGCACCGAAACTGCGACACGGTCACAGTGCAACCGTGATGGCTGAGCCATCCAGCTAGGTCGGTTCCGGGCGCTTGACCTTCTACGTCATCAGGCGACGGCAAATCAAAACACCCAATCACAACTTCGTTGGCCGCCAGAAGAATGGGTAAAGCTAAATGCGCAACCCTAGACGCAGGCAGGCTATCATTCCATGCCAAAAAAATGCAGTCGCGTTGGGCAAACGGATCTCCATTTATCATCAGGCCTACCGGCGAATGGAACAATACTCCGTACGCGATCTTATGAAACAAATCGGGGTCTTTTCGCAACTCAGCGTCTAGAAAGGCGATATCAGAGCGATTGGCTTGGCCAGCCACAAGATGCTTCAACTCTGCTCCAGATCCCATAAAGGCAATTACATTTGCAGATACGCCTTGCCCTACCAGAAGCGCTTCAACTTCTGTGGCGCGGGACTTCAAGGCGGCATTTTTTCCGTTAAGAACATCCAACCAGTTTGAGGGAAGACCCGCCTCAACGAACCTGTTTGATCCATACTTTAGGTACGGCAGGTTGGGTAAGTCCGCGATCAACACGCAATTCAAGTGAATGTTGTGGTTACAAGCAGTTTCAGCGCATTCCAAAATCGACGCGTCGTCAGCATCAACTCCTACATAATATGCCACTGTTTTGTGTTGCATTCCCGACCTCCGTCCGGAATTTCAATTCGCCCAAAGGCCGTGCGCACGGATTAAACCTACGAAGAGACAGTGTTGTTGGTCGCTCTTCTTATTTCGGCAGCATGAAAAACTCTTCCAGCACAATCTTGCCTTCCGCCACCGAATACACCGCGATCTCGCGCAGGGTCATACGCTCACCCGTGGCCTTCTGAACGACCTCGGCTCTGAAGCGCACTCCAAAGCGGTTGGGTGGGTGGACGTAGGGGCCATCCACTTCTAGTTCTTGGATTTCATGCGATGCCAACCAATCCTCTCTTTTTCCCTTGATGGCTTCTCGCCCCTTTGAAACGCGGAATTGTCGAACCGGAGGCACGACTGCCTCTATCGACTGTGCGTTTTCGGCATACATTTCATCAACACTTGCAAGGCCCCTGCGCTCACGCATGGCCTGGGCGAATGATCTTCCGATTTCGATCAACTCTTCCATGAGCCCCCCCCTGAATTACCATTGACAGTACCACGTCTTGCCCGCGCCAATCTTGACAAGGATCAATAAGAATATCGATGGATACTGTGAGGCCGGTTCGAACAAGTCTCAGCTAGGCCAACAGACATGTCGCTTATAGCGCGCCAAGTTCGCGCCACTCGGCAAGAGCGGCGGCGCCGTGACAACTTGAAGGTGTCTCGGTTGGGAAGGGATCGCCCCAGGCTGAAGTGATTGGAGACGGAGGAGTGAACGGCGACGAGCTTCTGCAAACTTCGCATCCGCCTTAACCGCTGCATCGTATGTCGCGAAAGGTTGTTTTGTCCGCAGACTAGCCGTTGGGGCACCGCGTAGCGGAGGTCTGCTAACCGCCCATAGAGACAGCTGCAGCGCCGTTCGCCAATGAGCTATACGGGCTCTACGCCGTCACTCGAAGAGTTTGGACGAATGGCCACTGTCGGGACAAAGAAGACATCGAGCGAAGAGCAAATCACATAGCACATGACGCCTATACACATCACCACGGCAAGGCGAATGACATTCGGGGCTGATTTTGAGTTTGTTGAATGGCGGCCTTCATTCATCGAGTAAATCCTTCGGAAGCCCCTGCCCGACTCAACTCTAGTTCTCCTGAAAAGACTCCACCTTACGTCATTTACAAATCATTACATTCATCTTATTGATTGTTAATGGGTCGAAATGAGTTTTCACGGCGCAATTTTTTGTGCGGTGCCGCTTGTCTAACAGCGGTTGGAGCGAAATCCAAAATCGCTTGGGCAGAGCTACAACTCGGTTCATCGGCTCGGATTGCAACCATGTCAGACGGGTACCTGTCATTGCCTCCGGAAATGGTCTTCGGCGCCATGCCGAAGGAAGAACTTAGGCAGCTTCTAGACAGCTACAAGGTGGACGCGACCAAGTACGAGCCAGAGTGCAACGTGGCGCTTTATCGAGATGATAAAAACACGGTGTTGTTTGATGTCGGAGCTGGACCCGATTTCATGCCCTCCTCCGGTAAACTTCTGGAATCTCTTGAAACCATCGACTTGTCGCCCGCAGACGTCTCGCACGTGATTTTCACCCACGCGCACCCGGATCACATCTGGGGTGTTTTGGATGATTTCGATGACCTTCTTTTCCCCAACGCCACGCATCACTTTGGCCGCAATGAGTGGGATTATTGGTGGAACCCCTCAACGGTTGATACCATTGGAGAAGATCGCGCTGCGTTCGCTGTAGGCGCGAAGCGGCGTATGGCGGCAATTGAGGATCAGGTCGCGTTTTTTGACGACGGACAAGAGATTCTTCCCGGTGTTGCAGCACGCGCAAGCTTTGGACACACGCCCGGCCACATGGCGTTCGAAATTCGCAGCGGTGGTGAGTCCGTGATGATTGTAGGCGACGCGTTGGGAAATCCACACGTAGCTTTTGAACGCCCCGACTGGCACAGCGGCACGGATCAGGATCCACAGGCGGCCGCAGCAGCTCGGAACTCACTGCTGGATCAGATTTCCCACGAGCAAATGAAAATGATTGGGTTCCACCTGCCAAATGGTGGGATCGGCCGGGTCGAGAAGACTGGCTCTGCTTATAAGTTCATTGGAGAACCATAATGATGCGATCGCTGGCGATTGTCTTGGCCCTGGCCACACCAGCTTTGGCAAGCGAGGATATTGCAGACCAATACCCTCAAAGTGTGCTGTACTCCAAACCGGTCGAATACATCCCCGGCGTCTACTCTGCCATTGGCGCAACCGCCCCGCCGACCTACGAGAACTCTGGTCACAACAACAACCTCAGCTTCATAGTTACCGGAGATGGCGTGGTCGTCATAAACGGTGGCGCGGCTTATTTGCTTGCCGAAGCACTTCACCAGGAAATTCAGTCGATCACGGATCAGCCGGTTAAGCTTGTCTTCAACGAGAATGGCCAGGGGCACGCGATGCTCGGCAACGCCTACTGGTCAGAGCTTGGCGTTCCAATCATCGCCCATTCGGATGCTGCGGCTGAATTCGAGGAATACGGCCCACAGATCCTTGAAGGAATGCAGCGGTACAACCAGGACAAGGCGGAAAGAACCTTCCTGGCAGGCCCAACCGAGACCTTCGAGGATGAATACGTGGTTGAAATGGGTGATTTCCGGATTGAGGCCAAATATCTCGGGCCGGCCCATAGTCCCGGCGATATCTCGATTTGGCTGCCGAACCAAAGCCTTGTTATCGCGGGTGATATGGCGTTTCACGAGCGAATGCTACCGATCTTTCAAGAGACCTATACGGCGGATTGGCTTGAAACATGGGACAACGAGTTCGAAGCTTTGGGAGCCAAATATGTCATCCCCGGACATGGTCATCCGACGAACATGGATCAGGTGCGCCGTTATACACGCGACTACCTAGTCTACCTGCGCGGCAAGATCCAAGAGCACATGGATGCCGGCGGCGATCTGGCAGAGGCTTACTATGTCGATCAGTCACCGTATGCCCATTTGGACACGTTTGAGGAACTGGCGACAAAAAATGCCGGGCGGGTATTTGAGCAGATGGAATTCGAATAACTCAGGACGTTTGAGGAACAGGAATTCGGCGCATTAACCTATGCGCGCTGATCGCTCCAACCCACATGAAGAAAACGGCAAGCCAAGCCGTCAATGACAGGGCGGACCCTCCTGAAAGCCCTGCACCCACGGCGCAACCTCCGGCCAGCATGGCTCCAAACCCCATGAGGACAGCTCCAACAAGGTAGCGCTCCATCGGAGCATCCGGACCAAAACGTTCGATCTTCCACTCCCTTGCAGTTAGGGCCGAGCCTGCGGCACCAATTGCTACGCCTGGAACAAGGCCGATACCGAAGGACAACACGACGTTTCGCTCGGCAACCAACGCCATCAGTGTATCCGTAGCCGGTCCGGTGAACGTGACTGACGAAACAGGAACGACTTCAAATGATGCTTGCGCTATGGCAAATGTCATTAACCAGCCAAGCGCCACCGCCACGCCAACTCCTGCGGCTGTTACGATCCTGATTGGCACGACTCTCCGGTGGAATGCGAATGCAATTGCCGACACCAATCCCAATACTGCAACGGCTGTATAAACCACTGGCGAAAATCCAAGTATTTCTGAAAGATCTCTTGAGGCGCCTCCTGAGACAGTCCAGATCCCGGAAAGCAATTCGCGGGCGGGACTAAGAACGCCCGTGTAAGCAGCCTGAGCCACTAAGGTTAAAACCAATCCCGTAATCAGGGCGCGCAGATTACCGCAGGAGGCCAATACCAACAGGCGAGATGCACACCCACGCGCCAGAACCATACCAACGCCGAACATCGCTCCGCCAAGTATTGCGCCGCTGAGGCTGCCCGTCGACGCAATCGCGCGTGTCTCGGAAAGGTCTAACCACTCAAACGCGACAAACGCCTGCACTAAGGTGAGCGCTGCGGTGAAAGCGATCAGCCAGACAGCCAAGCGAGGACCAAGCTCGCCTTCGGCGACTTCGATGGTCGAAGCTCTCAAACAAAAGTGAGACTTCTGGGCCGTCACGCCGAACAAGATACCGACAAACGCACCGGCAAATGCCAAAGCGCCAGGGTCTCCCAACAAATCGATGAGCCTTTCCATCAACAGAGACTCTCACTTGGTTGCTTGCGCGTCCTTGTCTTCGGTCAAGTTGTCATTGTCATTGAGCGGCCATTGGCCTGCGCGCCAATTGGCATTGCGTCCATAGCTCACCCAAGGCAGACACCAGTCGATCCACGTCGTCGGTGGAATGCACTGGGGAAGGTGTAATCCGTAGACGTTCTGTTCCCTTGGGGACGGTTGGATAGTTGATCGGCTGGATGTAAATTCCATAGTCACGCATCAGCACGTCAGAGATGAAGCGACATTTGACCGGATCGCCGACCATGACCGGAATTATGTGACTTGGGTTCGGTGTATGTGGAATGCCCAGATCATCCAGCCTTTCTCGCACCTCACGCACGCGCTGCTGGTGTAGATGTCGTTCCGAATTGCTTTGCTTCAGGTGCCGAACCGAAGCAGCAGCTCCTGCGGCCACGGCGGGAGGCAATGCAGTGGTAAAGATGAACCCGCTGGCGAAGGATCGCACAAAGTCGACAAGCTCTTTCGACGCGGCGATGTATCCGCCAACTACGCCGAATGCTTTGCCCAACGTCCCCTCGATGACGGTTAGCCTTTCCACCAGGCCTTCGCGTTCGGCAATGCCTCCGCCGCGCGGTCCATAAAGCCCTACGGCGTGAACCTCATCCAAATAGGTCATCGCGCCGTAGCGATCGGCCAGATCACAGATTTCGGCAATTGGTGCAATATCGCCATCCATTGAATAGACGCTCTCAAACGCAATGAGCTTCGGTGCATTGGCAGGCAGTTCAGCAAGGTGCCTTTCGAGGTCGGCTAAATCATTGTGTTTCCAGATACGCTTTTGGCACCGACTGTGGCGAATACCCTCGATCATCGAGGCATGGTTCAACTCGTCAGACAAGACCGTGATGCCAGGAATGCGAGACGCCAGAGTTCCCAGTGCGGCCCAGTTCGAAACGTAACCGGACGTAAACAGCAACGCAGCGTCCTTGCCATGCAAGTCAGCAAGCTCTTGCTCCAGTAAAACATGCTGGTGGGTCGTTCCAGAGATATTCCGCGTTCCTCCCGCTCCGGCACCAACCTCATCGATCACCTTGTGCATTGCTGCAATAACATTGGGGTGTTGACCCATCCCCAGATAATCATTTGAGCACCACACAGTGACTTTCTCGGGGCCATTTTCCGCGTAGCTACGCGCTGTCGGGAACGCGCCACGCTGCCTTTCGAGATCCGCAAAGACCCGGTAGTTCCCTTCCTCCTGAAGCTGGTCGAGTTGATTTCGAAAAAACTGCTGATAGTTCATTTCAGTTCCCAAGGGCTTCTTCGACGATTCCTGACAACAGATTCTGGACCTTTTGCATCGGTCCGTCCGGGTAACTTCGGTATCCCACCATCACGCCACTGTCGTCTTCAGCGACAAAAATTCCGTAGGGGCAGAAGCCAATATTCATCGGGTCCGCTTCCATCACTTCACGCGAGATTTTTGCCGAGCAGAAAATGAAGATGTCTGCGGCCGAAAAAATCTGCTTGTCGCTGCCAACATCTGCGCCTGTTCGATTCAGCATTTCCCCAACATGGCTCACATAGTCGATGACCAGTCCCTGTCCCACAATAGCGGACTCGACGGCGAACGTTGCATCATCAAAACTGCCGTCGAAGGGGATAGTAATGATCTCTTCTGCAAGCCCTTGGCTCGCCAGAACAGTGGAAAACGCGGCTGCGGCAATAAAGTGTTTCATGGTTTTAGTCCTCCTCCTGAACCGCATTTTCTCAGATTGATCATCGGGGTCTTTGACACCGGTCAAAGCCCCGATTGCCTCAACCAAACATGTCCGACGTGATACCGGCGTACCAACCAAGAGACTCTTCGTATGTTGCTTTCCTCAGGTCGGCATCTTCACCGGTCTGGCTGATAAAGCCATCGACTTTGGCGATCTTTTCAGGCGTCGCCTCATAAGTCGCGCCAACTTTCACACCATCATCGGTGTCAATGAGCGACCAGCATGTGTTCGAGAACTTGGCCGGGAATACTTTTGACCCGGTCAACGCACCTCTTACTGCGTTCGCACAGACCTTTGCTTGGCTATTTGCCGAAAAACCGGATTTCGGCATATCACCCTGCTGGCTGGCATCACCAAGAACGTAGATATCCGGATCGGCTTTGGAGGACATGTCCGCAGCGTTTACTGGTGCCCAGTTGCCATCGGTTACTCCCGCCATTTCCGCAATGCGACCGGCTTTCATCGCTGGGATCACATTGCAGACATCAACCTTCGTCTCTTCGCCGTCGATAGTCACCGTCATTGCATCCGGATTCACGGATACATTGCCGCCGCCGAAATCTTCGCCGATCCAGTCGACCATTCCTTCGTAGTTGTTTCCCCAGCCTTCTTGGAACAAAGCCATTTTTGAGAATTTCGGCTTCGGATCAGCTACAATGATCTTTGCTGTTGGGTTGTTTGCCTTCAGCAGGTGCGCCACCATCGAAACCCTTTCATACGGCCCGGGCGGGCAACGGTACGGGTTGGGAGGAGCGACCATCGCGAAGGTACCACCTTCGGGCATCGCCATGATCTGCGCCTTCAAAAGCTCTGTCTGAGAACCAGCCTTGTACGCATGTGGCATCTTGTTTTGGGCCGATAGGTCCCAGCCCTCGACCGCGCCATCAACAAAGTCGATACCCGGGCTAAGGATCAGCCTGTCATAAGGAACTGATCCGCCACCTGCCAAGGACACCGTCTTAGCGTCGCGGTCGACCCCAGTGGCCCAATCATGCACGACGTTGATACCGTAGTTCGCGGCAAGCGTACCATAGCTGTGGGCGATGTCCGATAGCTCCTGAAAACCTCCCAAATAAAGGTTTGAGAAGAAACAGGTGTAGTAGGTCCGAGACGGCTCGATCAGCGTCACGTCAATCTCACCTTTGCTGTCCTTTGCGATGTAACGCGCGGCGGTCGCACCGCCCGCACCGCCGCCAACAACCACTACACGGGGCTTGCCTTGAGCCAGCACCATCGGAGCGGATAGCCCGGCGGCCACTACCCCGGCGGCTCCAAGAAATACTCGTCTATTGAGTGTCATCGCGTTTCCTCCCCTCAGGCACTTTCATTCTGGATTATTGAAGTAGGCGGCCAATGCCGCGATCTCGTCATTGCTCAGCCGTCCGGCGATCATTTGCATGACCGGATGTGGCCGCTGTTTGTCCTTGTAAGCGTGCATGGCGACCACGAAGTCTTCGTCAGGCCAGTACACAATCGAAGGAATGCCCTCATCGCCCCCTTCGATCTGGTGACACGTTGTGCATTCGCTGCTGAGATATGCGCCGTACTCAGGATCTCCTTGTATCGCCAGGATCGCGGGATCGATCGAATGATCCGTGCCTTTCGCCGTTGGGTCCGCTTCTGGGATGTCCTGAGGATTATCCGAAAACGCCCGCAAATAGGCGATCACGTTGGCTCGGTCTTCCGGGTCTTTCAAACCGGGAAAACTCATCCGCGTGCCTGACGCAAATGCGCGTGGGTTTTCGATGTAGGCGGACAGAGTATCAGCGTGCCATTCCAGACCCGAGTTACCCGCACGCTCTAGGCTTTTTGAGTAATTGAAACCATCCAGACCTGCGGCTTTCCGCCCAAAAACACCGTTCAGATGCGGCCCGATTTTGTTTTCCGCTCCTTCGCCCACCTGATGGCAGCCTTTGCATTTGGCGAACACTTCTTTTCCGGCTTCGGCGTCGCCGAGGCCTTCGGTGGCGTGGGTCGATGGGGCAACAGCAACCATAACCGCCGCGCAGGTCAAAAAAATGTTCAACCACCGCATGATCAGCTTCCGAACGACTTGAGGTAAACGATCACGGCTTCAATATCGTCTGGTTTCTTAAGCCCAGCAAAGGACATGCGTGTGCCCTTCATGTAGTCCTTGGGTTTTGCCAAGAAGGCCGCCATTTCTTCCTCGGTCCAAACAAGACCAGCCTCGGCAGCTGTTTTCATAGCTTTGGAGTATTTGAACCCTTCAACCGACCCTGCGTTGGCCCCGATAACCCCGTTCAGCGCCGGGCCCGTACTGTCCTTTGCACCGTCACCAACCTGATGGCAGGATTTACATTTCTTGAAGACCTTCTCACCGGCTGCGAACAGTTCCGTAGTCTGGTCAGCCTCATCGGTTTCTTGAACAGCCGGTGTTGCGGCGGCTTCTTCCTCAGGCTTTGGCGCTGCGGTCGGAATGAACGAGGGCCCCTCCGCCGTGAACGTCGGCAACTCGTCCGCGCTGGCTTCGTTCATGACCGAATTCGAACCGCCTTCTTGTGGCGTCTCAACCAGAAAGACAGAGCGCATAGTAACAGCGGCCTCTGTTTTGCAGTTCTCCATACAGGGCTCTTCTCGCCATTCTGCGTACTCAGTCTCAGGTCGCGTATCGACGACAAATCCATCCTTGTTGTACATCTCGAATTCGGCGAAGTTTTCATTGCTGAGAACGAAATCGTCATCCACCAGGTCATTGGAATAAAGGATATAGGCGACTATCGCGTAGGTCTCATCCGCCGTAAGCGTACCCGCTTCGCCAAATGGCATTGAGCGGGAGATGTAGTCCCAGGCGGTTGACAAATGCGGCCAATAAGACCCGACGGTTTTTACAGGATCCTCGTCGGCAAGCGTGTCGAATCCACCGGCCAGAACAGGCCAATTGTCGGCGCCTTCGGCAAACTCGCCGTGACAGGACGCACACCGGTCGACAAACACTTCTTCTCCAGTCCAGACATCGCCTGATCCAACCGGCAAGCCACGCCCGTCGGGCAAGATGTCAACGTCCCAGGCAGCGATCTCTTCCTCCAATGCAGGACGTCCAAGCCCGATAGTACCGTCGCGAATGGGCGCCGGTGCAGTAAGGTTCGCACCATTTGCAACCCGTTCCGCGGCGGCCGCTTGGATTTCTTCGACTTTGGCCTCGAGTTCAGCTGCTCGACTGGCCTCCGCTTGCGCGTTTTCCAGAGCTGATGCTGCATGCGCTTGAACCTGACCTATCCGGGTTTCCAAAGACTCTATCTTCGACTGGCCGTAGTTCCGATTGGCAAAAACCAACGCTGCCGCAAGCACCAAGGCTGTGACACCAAATACGGGCAGGAAAACATGACTAAGAGACTTCGACATTCTCAGCGATCCCTTCTGCGCTCACGTACCAAGTTTGGATACAGTTGTTGTGGTAGACCGCGTTTTCTCCGCGCTTTTCGCGTAGCTGGTCTTTGGTTGGCTGCACATAGCCGGTCTCGTCTATCGCTCGGGCCTGTAACAACATTGGTGCTCCGTCCCAATTCGTATCGAGATAGAAACGCGTCAAAGCCTTGCTGTCGCCCTGCTTGCCAAGACGCGCCGTCTCCCAGGTGATCCCACCGTCCTTGGACACATCGACCCGCGTAATTTGCCCGTGGCCTGACCAGGCAAGCCCGGAAATGACCAATGGTCCCGGTCCGTGTTTGATGGGCATTTGCGGGCTGGGTGAAGTAATGACGGACTTTGCATCCATCACCCACGTCCATTTCTGGGCTGTGCCATCGGCGTAGACATCAGTGTATTTTGATGTTTCTTCGCGGCTTTCGACCGCCATATCGACGACCTCAATGCGGCGCAGCCACTTGACCCACATGTTGCCTTCCCAGCCAGGAACAACCAGTCGCACCGGATATCCATGCTCCATGCGCAGCGCTTCACCATTTGCCTTGAAAGCCACCAACACGTCATCCAGTGCTTTTTCCATCGGGATGGAACGGCCATTTGATGACGCGTCTGCGCCTTCAACATAGACCCATTTGTCTGGCGAGATATCGGCACCTGCTTCCTGCAACAGCGTACGCAGCGGAACACCGGTGTATTCCATGTTGTGAATCATGCCGTGCGTAAATTGGACGCCGTTGAGTTGCGCACCCGCCCACTCCATACCGGTATTTGCCGCACATTCGCAGAAATACACATGGTTTTCGCGCGGGAACCGCTCAATGTCGTCGTAAGTAAATACAAGCGGGCGATCGACCAACCCGTTGATCATCAGGCGATAATCTTCTTTGCGCAGCTCTATCGCGCCGGAATGGTGACGCTCAAAAGCGCATCCTTGCGGAGTGATCGTACCATCAAGCGCGTGGATCGGTGTGAAGTTGATCGATGAAATTGGAGAGGCGGTCAGCCATTCCACGTTGCGCCGAACGACATGAGATTCGAAGCTGATCGGCATGCCATAAGGTGACTCATCGACACCGGCACCCGTATAAGACGCCCAATCCTGAAGCTCTGTTATCAGTGGGTCGGGCGTGTCTGCCGCTGCCGCACCTGCAACTGATCCTGCGGCGACCGCAGCACTGCCTTTCAAGAAGGCCCGGCGGGACGGTTTGAACGCGTCATCCATATCTCTTAGGTCTCCATCTGTTTCTTAAGCGCCGACAACATCGACACTTGTGTTCTCTTGCACCGTGACGGTGCCAAGGGTGCGAATGTGGTTTTCGACGACATCCCAGATCGGCGGGCCCTCGGTGCCTTCGTTGACACTGGCCCAACCAGCCACGACGTAGGTTTTGGATGGATCAATCGCTTCACCCGTTTTGAGCAAAGTCATTTCGCTGATCCGTTGCCCTTGTGGCTTGTTCACATCGATGCGGTAGCCAAGCCCACCGACGCGGACCATGTCGCCGCCCTGCTGGTAATACGGGTCGGGGTTGAACAGGTTGTCGCCGACGTCCTCGAGGATCACATGGAGGAATTCGCCTGTCATTTCTGTGCGATAGGCATTGGGATACGACATCGATGTGACGTTCCAGATGTCCTCGCGCGTGATATCTTGTCCCGGCAGGATTGATGGCCCCCAACGGACGCCAGGCGACATCGCGATGTCTGCCTCACGCTCATTGATCAGGGCATCGCAAATCAGGTCATCCCAGGTGCCGTTAAAGTTGCCGCGGCGGTAGAGCAACGAATCTGTTTTGCCGATCACCTCACTCAGCGCAGCCTCGTACGGCGCGCGCTGATCATTTATCAGAGCGGTGATCGCAGGATCAGGGGCGATGACGTCAGAGAAGATCGGGATCAGCTTGTGCTTCAGCCCCATCATTTGTCCATCTCTCACGTCGAGATCGACGCGGCTGACGAACTTTCCGTTCGAGCCAGACGCGATGATATGTGTTTTACCGACCAGAACCGGCTCGGGAAGTGCGTCATGGGTGTGACCGCTGAGGATCACGTCGATCCCTTGCACCCGACCTGCCATTTTCTTGTCCACGTCAAAGCCGTTGTGGCTGAGGACGACAACGACATCCGCACCGGCATCGCGAACCTCGTCGACCATGGCCTGCATGTTTTCATCCCGGATACCGAACGAATATTCTGGGAACATCCAGCCTGGGTTCGCGATTGGCATGTAAGGAAACGCTTGCCCGATAACAGCAACCTTTGCACCGCCCCGATCAAAGAACTTGTAGGGTTGGAACAATTCTGCAGGTTCGTCCCACTCGGCATCAAAGATGTTCTGACCCAAGGCTGCAAAGGGCAGACTTTCGACGATTTCGTTAACCCTGTCGCTGCCCAACGTGAACTCCCAATGGAAGGTCATAGCATCGGGTTTTAGCGCGTTCATGACGTTGACCATGTCCTGACCTGCCGTTTGATAGCAGGTGTAGGAACCGTGCCAGGTATCGCCTCCGTCCAATAGAAGCGCATCGGGGCGGTCAGCACGTATGGCGTTGATGACAGTTGAGACGCGGTCCAATCCACCGACCCGACCGTAGGTCTTGGCCAGCGCAGAGAAATCATTGTAGGTCAGCGCATAGGCCGACGCGCTTCCATCTTCGATCCCATACGCCTTGCGGAAAGCCGCCCCTGTGACATGCGGCATCTGCCCTCGTGCATCGCCAATACCAAGGTTTATCTCGGGTTCGCGGAAATAGATCGGTTTGAGTTGCGCGTGAATATCGGTGACATGTATCAGGCTGATATTTCCGAAGGTCTCGAACTCCAACAATTGATCCTGCGTTAGGCTTTGTTGCGCGGCAAGTCTGGCCCAGTTTCCGAACCCGGACGCCCCGTACAAAGCCGATGCAGCCATTGAAACCTGCAAGAAGTCACGTCGAGAAATCATCTATCAGCTTTCCTATAACACATATAAATGTGTGAATGTTATTTACCTGGAAAAACCCGCGCAGGACACTGTCACGCGGGTCGTTCACTATTGCCGTACTGCAGGAGTTTCGACTGAAAGCCCATTGCCACGCGAGGCCACATAAAGCTCAAGCGCGCGAAACTCGTCCGAACCTTCGGCAAAAGTTTCCGCCCGCGTATCGCGAATACAGCCGCGGAAACGATTGTGGCGCGAGATCAGCTTGGCCTGTTTCAGACGATACGTCGGGAACCCGTTGATCATACCCTGGCTCAGGTGGTCGGCACGGATCATGTTACCCCAGTTGTCTTCATGACAATTGGCACAGCTAAGCTCCAGCTGACCATAGCGAGTATAGTACATCTCCTTGCCCTGCTCCCAGTACGGGGCGGCATCGCCATCAATCGCGACATTCATTGGCATGCCGCGTGATTGAAGACCGATCAAAGCGACCATGCCCTGCATATCGCCCCCGGACCATTTCCAAGCATCCGCTTCCATGCGGTCCGTACGACACTTGTTGATCAGATCTTCCATGACGACCAGCTTGCCGGTTTCTGCATCCACCTTCGGCATGGACGCCTGCAATCCCTTGAAGCTTTCCACTCCATCGTGGCATGAGGCACAGCTCTCGCCGGCGGCACCATCAACGGTCTCGAAGAGATCGGCGGCCTGATCGACGAAGATCATTGCAGGATTGTCGAAGTCATCAATTTGAAGCGCTTGCGTTTCATCCGTGCGAAAATGCCAACCCGAATAGATTGTGTCCAAATTTTCCAGATGTGCCGGAGCATCAGTGACCGAGGTCATGTCCAGCTCATCATTGATCGTGAGACTGTCTTCGTCCGGTCCAGCCATCGCTGCAGCCGGGAAAACCAGAATTGCCGCGATCGCCTTAATTGCCTTGGTATTCATTGCGTTCCTCCCTTGGTGGATCAGCGCCAATTCCTCGGAGCCGCGCTGATCTGCCTTAGTCGTCGAGCCGTCAGGCGATCTCGATCGTTTTCTTCTCATCGTAGACAGAGCCGTCATCGTCGTACCAGGTGAAGACAAACTCACCGGACTCGGGCACAGTCGCTTCGAACTGGAAGTACGGGTTGGTCGAAATCGCCGGCTCCATCGTCACATCAACCACCATTTCTCCGTTAAACTCGCAGGTGAAACGGTTGATGATCGAGCGCGGGATGACGTTGCCTTCTTTGTCTTTACGCTGGCCGCTTTCCATCTTGTGGCTGATCAATGTCTTGATCGTAACGGTTTCTCCAGCAGCGGCTGTCTTTGGAACCTTGACGCGGGGTTTTACACCGGATGCCATTGGTTAGTCTCCTGTTCTTCAGGGCGCGTGGCGATCAGCCGCCGCAGCCGCCGATTGTCACTTTTACGGTCGCGGACGCTTTGGCGAAGCTGCCATCTGCCATCTTCGCCACGGCAATGACATCCTGCGTTCCGGCAAGACGAATACGGGTTGATGCGGCTTGTTCAGCAGCCAACGGACCAAAATTGAAAGTTGCAACGCCAGGTTCGGGGTTACCTGCAGCCACGATAAGAATTGCAGCTGCGCCCGGAGCACTGACTTCGATTGGTACGGTATTGCCGTTTTCTGCGATTTCCGGTGCAGTCAATGTAACACCGCCGTCAGCCACATCTGCCCCGCCCGTAAATGCCGCGATGGCATCTTCAGCAGCTGCATTTGCCCGAAGCGGCATAATTGTCAGGAACGCGGCGCCCAGCCCAAGGGCCAGTGTCTCGCGGCGAGAGAGTTCCATTTTCAATCTCCTTTGAAACTTCGAAAATTCACGCTTTAAAGCGCGACTATTCCTCTTTCAGGGTCGCAAGAAACGCGACCACGTCCTCGATTTCCTGCGCTGTCAGGATCGACGTCAAAGGCGCGGTTGGCGCTTTTCCGGTATAGGCGTCGCCCGGGCGGATATATCCGTCATCCTTGTAGAACGCAGGCATAACCGTACCTTCGAACGTCATCTTTGCATTTGCGACCAACCCGCGAAGTTCCGCTTCGGTCCAACGATCACCGGCGCCATCCAGCATCGGACCAACTTCGCCATGAAACGGGATGTCGGCCAAAGCCGAAACCGCGTGGCACGCCACGCAATTGCCTTTTGACTTGTCGCCAACGATCAGCGCGCCATTTTCCGCATCACCAGCAGCGCCAGTCAAAGAGACTTCGATAGCACCATAGTCGTCGTAGCTTACGTCCTTCGGGTTTGTATCTGCCGCAAATGCAGCAGTGCCCGTCATTGCGCAGACCAATGTTAAGAGTCTCAGCTTCATGATCCCTCCCATTTGCTAACGCGCCGACGGCGCCTTGCGACCCAAAGCCTTTGTGTACCGTAGTCGACGAGTACCGCTTGTCGCAACATTAAATTCATCATAATGAATTTTTTTATTTGTAATAATGGCACTCAATCTTGAGAAACATTGTTTCGCTCCTGAATGCGGCGGGCATGATACCGTTGGAAATCTTCACCATTATCAAGTTCGTATCGTTTCTCGTCGACCCAAGTGAAAAGATCCAAGGTTGTTCCCTTGGAGAAAGCTCCCGGCATCACAGCGACCGCAGCGTCAATGGCTGTGGCATCCTCCGGCACCTCTTCCGGCAGAAAAACAAGTGTTGGGGTAAACAGAATCCCCCATTTGCGCATCAGTGCTCTTTGCTCATCCTCTTCCCCGTCAAAGTCCGTAGCCGTGGTGCTGCCATGCAAATCCAGTTGGACGACAAAGAAGTTCTCTTCGATGAACGCTGCGAGGTCAGGCTGGGGAAACACCTCATCGTGCATTTTTTTGCAG
>NZ_JBXWSK010000059.1:0-20432 GCF_059613385.1 Ruegeria sp. BHSA162 | reverse complement strand
GTGGACTTGATCGGCCAAGGGCTGGTTTTTCCGATCATCAACTCGCTGATCATGGAGACGAAATCGGGCTTTCTGCCGGAAAGCACGCCAATGGGCAGCCGTCACTTCTACTACGGTCTGGTGATCGGGTGTTTCTTCCTGTCCTGGTTTCTGGGCGTCGTCTATGTCTCGAAAGTTTCGGACTCCATCGGGCGCAAGAATGCACTTCTGGTCTGCCTGGGCGGCGCGCTGGCCGGCTATGCGATCACCATTGCGGCGCTGTATCTCAACAGCCTGATCCTGTTGATCGTGGGCCGGTCGATCACCGGGTTCACGGCCGGAAACCAGCCCATTGCGCAGGCGGCCATGATCGACGGCAGCACGGATGCGGCCGATCGTGACCGGAACATGGGTTATATCGTGACAGGGGTCAGCTTTGGCCTGGTCGGCGGCCCGATCATCGGAGCGGTCCTGTCGGATGCGGCGCTGTTGGGCAGCGTTGCCACGCTCAAGACCCCATTCTACGGCGCGTTTGTCCTGGTGCTTATCGCGATCCTGCTGGTGCTGTTCTTTTTCAAGGATACCCGAACCGAACGCGAACCCTTCGTCTTTCGCCCCCGCGATGTGACCGACAGCCTGGTCGCCGTACGTGGCCACCCCATGGTTCTGAAGATCCTGCCCGTCTACGCGTTCTTCATGATCGCGAACGTCACCTTCTACGTGTTTGTGGACAATTTCCTGACCAGCGCTTTTGGTTATGGCGTGATCGGTGGCAGCATGGCGATGGTCGTCATCGGTGTTGCGCTGGCCTTCTCCAGTACGTTTCTCGTGAAACCCGCGCAAGAACGGTTCAGCAAACACAACATCATCTATGTTTCGCTGATCGTCATGGTGATCTGCGGCTTTGCCTTTGCCTTCAGCCCCAGCGGCGTGCTCAGCTACGTGCCGGTGTTCCTGTTCTATTTCCTGTTCGGCGTGGCCTACCCGACTCTTCTGGGCCTGTTTTCCTCGTCGGTCAGCGAGGCGGATCAGGGCTGGGTCATGGGCGTAACCACGGCCGTGTTCTGCCTGGCGGGTGGAATCATGTCGCTGATCGGCGGCGGGTTGATGAGCATCGATATCCGCCTGCCCTATTACATCGTGATCGCCTCGGCCATTCTGGGGCTGATCGGGATGCACCGCCGGTGGAAGGGCAAGGAGATTTCGGCCCTGCTGGCCTGACCCCTAGCCCGAAATGCTCTCAACCGTCAGGTTGCCGTTGGTGTAGACGCAGATGTCGGCGGCAATTGCCATGGCCTCGCGGGCAACCTCCTCGGCCGACTTGTCGCTGTCCATCATCGCCCGCGCAGCTGCCAGGGCAAAGTTGCCACCCGACCCGATCGCCGCCACGTCATGTTCCGGCTCGAGCACGTCCCCGGCCCCGGTGATCACGAATAGATCTCGGCCGTCGGTGACGATCAGCATCGCCTCAAGCTTTTGCAGGTACTTGTCGGTGCGCCAGTCCTTGGCCAGTTCGACCGAGGCGCGGGCCAGTTGACCGGGCGTGGCCTCCAGCTTGGCTTCCAGCCGTTCCAGCAGTGTGAAGGCGTCGGCGGTCGAGCCGGCGAACCCGGCGACGATCTCGAACCCGCCGGGCGACAGGCGCCGCACCTTGCGGGCGGTGCCCTTGATCACGGTCTGGCCCAGGCTGACCTGCCCGTCACCCGCGATGACGATCTGGCCGCCTTTCTTGACGCCGATGATCGTGGTGCCGTGCCAACCGGGAAAGTCGTTCTCCGCCATTCAAGCCTCCGTATCCGTTGATGCCCTATATGGGCCGGAGGCGCGATCCGCGCAACCCGTTCTCAAACTGCCCAAAAGATATGCAATCCGTGCATCACGGGGTTGTCGGACCAGCAATTGTGAGTCGCCTGTCGCAAGACTAGATGAGGCTTACAACCGACACAGGGTCGGCTGTTTCAAAAAAGGAATGCGCAAATGGCAACCACCGCAAACATCCATGCGCCGCTCGGAGCAGCTACCATCCTGCGTGTAGTGGACGGCATCTCGCACGCGTTCGAAGCTGTCGCCGAATGGAACACCTCCCGCAAGACCCGCAAGCTGCTGTCGCAACTGAGCGATGCCCAGCTGGAAGATATCGGTCTGGTCCGCGAAGATATCGCCAAGATCTGAATTCAGACCGAATTCGACTAAAGACGAATGGCCGCTTGGATTTCCGGGCGGCTTTTTCTTTTTGCGCAGACCATGCACAAAAAAAGGCGCCCGATGAGGAGCGCCTTTTTTGTTGAGTTCCGTTCGGTATTAGATGGATTCGTCGATCCAGCTTTGCAGGGCGGCCTTCGGGGCAGCGCCTGCGCGGTTCGAAACCACCTGACCGTCCTTGAAGATGAACAGCGCGGGAATACCGCGTACGCCCATGGCTGCGGCCGAGTTGGGGTTGCTGTCCACGTCGACCTTGGCGATCTTGACCTTGCCGCCATATTCGACCGCCAGCTCTTCCAGAGCGGGGCCGATCTGCTTGCAGGGTCCGCACCACTCGGCCCAGAAATCCACCACGACGGGGACGTCCGAGTTCTTGACTTCGGCGTCAAAGGTTTCGTCGGTTACGGCTACGGTCGACATATTCTGTCTCCTGAATGACATGCGGTTGGGAGTCGAACGTAGGTGTGCCAATTGGGGAGGTCAAGATATCTGGGCCCGCACCAGCGCATCTGTCACAAGATCGTGTGGCAGCCACATCAGGCGCGCCGTCCGCGTCCACAAAATCGCGGTGCGGATCTCGCGGCCGGGATAGATCAGCGACAGCGCGGCGGCATAGGCGCCCATCTGGCGCAGCAGGCCCTCGGGGCAGGTTTCGGCCCGATCGGGAACCGTGGCGTTTGATTTGAAATCAATGACTTGCACCACGTCATCCGTCACGATCAATCGGTCGATCACCCCGTGGATCCGGCGACCGTCCAGAGTGGCCGAGACCGGCACCTCGGCCAGCGCGTCCGGGGCAAAGACGGGGGTCAGGTCCGGTGCGGTCAGCACGCCCGCCGCCTCTGCCAGAAGGTCGCGGCGGTCGCCGTCCTGCATATCGGGCAGAAGCCGGGCGCAGAGCTGATCCCACCGGTCGCGCGGCGCCTGGGCCAAATGTTCGAGCAGCAGGTGCAGGCGGGTGCCGCGCAGCTTGGCGGCCTCTTCCTCAAGTCCGGTCTCGCCCGGCAGGGCCTTGGCCCCGCCCAGATCGGACGGGCTGAGCGTCTCGGCATCGGGCGTCGGCTCGGGCGCGGGCCGGTGGAACAGGTCCGGCAGGGTATCCTGCACCGGTTCCGGGGTCGGGCGATGGTCCAGTGGCAGACCCTCCCAATCGCCATGCGCCAGACGGCGGATGCCGGTGCCGGGGATCTCGGTGGCCCCTGCCCGGTCCATCGCCTCTTCGACCAGTTGGTACCAGCTGGACCCGTCCCGACCCAGATCGCCGGCAGCCGCCACGATCAGCCATTTCTCGGCCCGGGTCAGCGCGACGTACAGCAAACGCAGCCGCTCGTTCTCCTCGCGTTGGCGCGCGTCTTCGCGGGCACGGGTGACAAGGCTGGGCGACAGGTCGGCGGGCACCTTCCACAGAGGTGTGCCGTCGGCGACCATGATCTCGGCATCGCGGGGCGGCTGCCGCTTGCCGGTGTCCGGCAGGATCACGATCGGCGCCTCCAGCCCTTTCGAGCCATGCACCGTCATCACCCGGATCATGTTACCCACGCCGGTCATCTGGCGCTTGATCTCAAGGTCGTCGGTCTGCATCCAGACCAGGAAACCGGTCAGGCTGGGAATGTCCGACCGCTCATAGGCCAGCGCCTGCGACAGTAGCGCGTTGATGCCGTCCTCGGCCTCGGCACCCAGACGGCCCAACAATTTGCGACGGCCGTCATGGCGGGTCAGCACCCGTTCGATCAGGTCATAGGGGCGCAGAAAGTCCACCTGCCCGCGCAGATCGTTCAACACAGCCAGCGTTTCGGCAAAATCCCCGGTGCGTTGGCGCAGCGCCGCCCACAGGTACCTTTCCTGCCGGCGATGAGCGAGGTCGAACAGCATCTGCTCGGACCAGCCGAACAGCGGCGATTTCAGCACCGTGGCCAGCGACAGGTCATCCTCGGGCGTGGCCAAAAAGCTCAGCAGCGCGGCCAGATCCTTGACCGCCAGTTCCGCGCCCACCTTCAGCCGGTCGGCCCCTGCGATCGGCAGACCCTGGGCCTTGCAGGCGCGGATGATTTCGGCGAACAGGTCCGAGCGGCGCTGCACCAGGATCAGGAAATCCCCCGGCCGCACCTTGCGACGCATGAATGTGCCGCGCGTGGGGCTGTCTTCGGGGATGGTTTCGCCGGCGTCGATCATGGCCTTGATGCGCGCGGCGATCTGGTTGGCCAGGATCACCGTGTGATGCTGCGCCGCGGGCCGATCGACCGGGTCGGTCCAGTCGCGCTCGTCCGCGTCCTCGACCTTTTCCACCACCGGCCACAGATCGACCCGGCCGGGCAGATCGGCCTTGAAGGCGCGGTGCTGGGATTCTTTCTGAAACCCCGCCTCGGCGCGGTTTTCGAACAGGATATCGACCAGCGACAGGATGGCGGTGGAGGAACGGAACGAATATTCCAGCGTCCAATCCCATAGTTTAGAGCCTGATTCCTGCAGTTTTCGCCCGAACTCGGCCTGCATTCGGTCAAAGGCCTGCGGGTCGGCCCCCTGGAAGGAATAGATCGACTGTTTCTTGTCGCCGACCACGAAGATCGTCCGCTCGACCCCTGATCGTGCGCCTTCGCCGCTGGTGAATTCCTGCGCCAGTTTCTCGACCACATCCCATTGATCGGGGCTGGTGTCCTGCGCCTCGTCCACCAGAATGTGGTCGATGCCGCCATCCAGCCGGTACAGAACCCAAGCGGCCACCGCCGGATCGTTCAGCAACAGGCGCGCGCGCAGGATCAGGTCGTCGAAGTCCAGCCAGCCGCGCAGTTGCTTGAGGCGCTCATATTCCGGCAGGAATGCCGCCGCGAAGCGGTGCAGCACCATGGATTTGCGGGCTGCTGCCAGCGCCAGGCGCCCTTCCCGCGCGGCCTCGACCCGCCGCATCAGCGACTCAAGCGAATCCATCTGCCCCGCCATAGCCCCCTCGCGCAGCGCCTTGGTGGGAAAACTGCCGATCTTGGCGGTAAAGGGCTCTTTGGCGGATTTTCCGGTCAGGAACACGTCTTCCAGCACGGGCAGCTGACCCAGCGCGGGTTCGGTGAAGCCCGACAGTTTCTCGGCCGCCTTGGCGTCGGTCTTGCCGCCGCCCGCCAGCGCCGGAAGGATCGACCGGATCAGCTCGACCTCGCCGCCCAGAAACACCTGCGCCAGCAGCGCGTCCTCGTCGAACCCCACGGGCAGGCCAAAACGGGCCAGCAGGTCGGGCCATTGCAGCGCGGGCGTGAACAGGGTGCGCTTCTGGGTGATTGCGGCGGTCAGCTTGTCAAAGCCGGTATCGGTGATGTGGCGGGCCACGTCCTCGATCAGGCGGGCCTGCTGGCCTTCGGCGAAATCCTCGACGATTTCCTCGCGCAGAAGGGCCGCGGCGCGGTCTTCCATCTCGGAAAACTGCGGGCTGACCCCGGCCTCGAGCGGGAACCGCCGCAGCAGCGAGGCGCAGAACGAGTGGATCGTTTGGATCTTCAACCCGCCCGGCGTTTCGATGGCGCGCGCGAACAGGGTGCGGGCCCGGGCCAGGCGGTCGGGGTCGATCACCCCTTCGACGCCCAACTCGGTCAGTTGCCGCAGCAATGCCGCGTCGTCCAGCATCGCCCACTCGCCCAGCCGTTTGAACAGGCGGTTCTGCATCTCGCTGGCGGCGGCCTTGGTGTAGGTCAGGCACAGGATGTGCTGCGGCTGAACCCCGTCCAGCAGCAGCCGCGCCACGCGGTCGGTCAGAACCCGCGTCTTGCCCGAGCCCGCATTGGCCGCCAGCCAGGTCGACGCATCGGGCCGCGCCGCCTGAACCTGCCGCTCGGTCGCTTCGTCGCGCGGGGTCATGTCAGATCCTCGGGCCTGGTTTCGGCGGTGCGGTCCCATTCGCCGAACCGCGCCAGGTGGTCATAGTCGCCCACGTCGCTGTCCTTGTGCATCATCCGGCGCGACGAAAACCCCTGATCAGGCTCTAAGTAGGCAGAAATCAGTTCTTTCAGCTCGGCCAGAACCCTGTCGGGCGGCTCTTTGTCCAGGGGTGCCGGGACCTCCTTGTAGGTGCCGCCCATGCCGATGAACACGGCGCTGGCCACGGCCATCGGGTCAAATCCGTCAATCCCGCCCTGCTCGGCCATCGCGGCCTCGATCAGCAATTGCTTGTCGAACTTGGCCTGCTGCGACTCCGAGGGTGGCGTGCCGGTCTTGTAGTCGATGATGGTCAGCGCGCCGCGGCTGTTGCGGTCGATCCGGTCGGCGCGGCCATTCAGGGCGAACCCAAGCGGTTCCAGCGTCAGGCGCATCTTGGCCTCGAAGGCGATCGGACCGCCGTCGCTGCGGCGGCTGATCTCGGCGCGCAGAAAGTCGTCGGCGATCCGCTCGAGCCGCGCCAGCCACAGTTTCCGGGCGGTGGGCCAGGCGACATGCTGATCCAGCAGCGCCTCGGCCCGTTTCAGGAAGTTGTCGCGGGTCAGCAGCGCACCGTCCAGCACGCTGTCCTTGACGAAATGTTCCAGGATCTCGTGGATCACGATGCCGCGCAGCAGGGCGTCGGGCGCCTGTACCAGTGGGTCCAGCGGTTTCAGGCGCAGGACGTGCTTGGCATAGATCGCATAAGGGTCGCGGATCAGCCGCTTGATCTCGGTAACCGAAAGGCGGCGCGGGCGCGCGGCCACCGGCGGGCGCGGTGAAGGACGCGGTGCGGCGGCGATCCGGGGCGCCTGTTCCAGCATCTCGGACCAGCGCAGCCATGTCTTGCCCCGGTCGCGCATCTGTTCCAGCGCCGCGCGGCCGCCCTGATCCGGCAGGCCCTGCAACAGGTTGGTCAACCGGTTCAGCCAGCGTGACGGCACGGTTTCGGCATCATCCGAGCGGACCGCGCGGGTCAGCCAGACCTCGGTCGCGCCGATGGCCTGCTGGAAATCATGCGCCGACAGGCCGATTCGCCGTTCCGGCAGCAACAGGCCGGCACGGTCGCGCATCTGGCGGTTCAGCCAGGGGTCTGGCGCGGGAGCCTCGGGCCAGCTGCCTTCGTTCAACCCGCCCAGGATCAGCAGGTCGGCACCCTGAACGCGCGCTTCGAGCGTGCCCCAGATCATGATCCGCGGGTGGGGGGCGTCGCGGTCGCGGACCTCTTGTCCGGCCAGCAGCGCGCCCAGCAGATCGGCGAAATCCAGCGCCGTCATCTCGCCGCCGTGCTCGGCCTCGTCTGCAAGTCCCGAGATCACCGCCAGCGCCGATTGACCTGCGTTCTTGTCCCACAACTCGCCCGCGCCGTCGGTTCCGGCGCTAGCAATCGCCTCGGCCAGATCGCGCAGGCGCTGCACCCAGTCGGTCAGGGGCAGGGTGCCGCTGATCTGCTGGTTGCAGAAATTGCGGATCAGCCACAGAGCCCACGCATCCGGCACGTCTTTTTCGACGGCAAAACCTGTCAGGCTGGCGCTGTCGGGGAAGGGCGGGCCGTTGCGGCGCAGGTGCAGTTCCAGATCGCGGCTGTGCAACAGATGCGCGCCGCGGTCGCCGGCGCTGTGACACAAAGGGTGTTTCAGCAGGGTCAGCAGTGCCTCGGCATCCAGACGGCGCGCGAACAGCCCGGCCACATGGCGCAGGAACCGGCCCGGTGGCGACAGTTGCAGCGGCAGGCCGGCGCTGTCATCGGGCAGGATGTTCCAGCGGTCCAGCGCGGCGCTGACCTGGCGGGTCAGCATCCGGTCGGGGGTGATCAGGGCGGCGGTCTGGCCGGTCTCGGCCGCCTGCCGCAGGCGCAGGGCGATGGCCAGCGCCTCGGCCCGGGGTGATTGCGCCTCGACCAGGGTGATGTCGCGCATCGCGGCATCCAGATCGCGCAGAAGCGGGCCTTCGCTCATCCAGGCATCGGTGATCGGGGCCGGACGCAATGCCAATGAAACCAAACGGTTGCGCGCGGGCGAGGGGGGCTGGTCCGGGGTCCAGGCTGCGATCTGATCCGGCCCTATCCCCAGTTCGGTCATCAGCTTGCGGAACCGGTATTGCGGGTGATCCTCCGAGGTCATTGCCGAATCCAGCCGCTCCCAGACATGGGCGGGCTGGTCGAAATCGTACCCCGGCAGGATCAGCGCCCCCTGCGGCAGCCGCGCCACCGCCTGCATCAGCATCAGCGTGGTCCCGCGCGAGCCGGTGGACCCGGCCAGGATCACCGGGTGTTGCGGCGGCGCGTCCTGCCAGCGGGCGATCAGGTTCTCGACCACGCGGCGTTGGCGGGCCTGCACGTCCAGGCTGCCATCCTCGGTCTTCAGAAACTGGTCGGCGATGCCGATGAAGGCCTGCGTCCGTGCCCAATGGCCCGACAGGTCAGTCACGTCCAGTTGCCGGATCGCCTCGGGCGGGACGCCTTCGCCCTGCATCTCTTCGATCAGGGCAGCGAGGCTGTCGGAAAGGTCAAACAGCGACGACCGCGCGGCCAGGTCCGGTTGCTGGTCCAGCAGTCGCGCCACCAGCTGCGTCAGTTCCAGCCGGCGACGCAAGGGCGGTACGGCGGGCGGTACACGATCAAGATCGACGCTTTCGCCCAGATCGGTGACCAGCGAAATGCGGGGCAACAGGCAGGGCGGACCCTGATCGAACAGCTCGCGCACACGGCGGGCCATGCGGCGGGTGTTCAGCACCAGTTGCACGCGGGCCAGTGCCTCGGGCGGGTGGCCGTCGCAGCGCGCCCGCAGCCCACGCACCAGTGCCTGCGGAAAATCCGCACCGGGCGGCACCGCAAAGACCCGGGGGGTGGCGCTGGGGTCAAACATCGGCCAGCATCTCCTCGGCCAGGGCGATGCCTTCGGGCCGGCCCACATCGCACCAGCGCCCGGGATACTGCAGACCGTACAGCCGGCCATCGCGGTGCATCCGGTCCCACAAGATATTGAGCGAGAACGCTTTTTCCGGAATGTCCGCCAGACCGTCGGTCTTCAGGATCTGAATGCCGCCATAGACGTGACCCGGCCCGCGTTCAAGCCGGCCTTGGGGGTCGATTCTGAAATCTCCGAGGCCTGCATGTCCGATCGTCTGTGCGATCGGCACGCAGATCAACAGAGCGTCCATCCGCGCCGGATCCCAAGCCGCCTTCAGCAACTCCAAAGGGTTGGGCCCGGACCAGATCGCATCGGTGTTCATCGTGAAAACCGGCCCCGGACCCAGCAGCGGCAGGGCCGCGCGCAATCCGCCGCCGGTTTCCAGGATGTCCGGCTGTTCGTGTGAAAGCAGGACACCACGTGGCGCCAAATGATCTGTCAGCTGATCAGCCAGGTAATGCAGGTTCGCGACCACCCGGCGCGGCCTTAGCGCATCCGTCAGGTCCAGCGAATGGTCGATCAGCGGCCGTCCGGCCACTGGGATCAGCGGCTTGGGTCGGGTGCGGGTCAACGCGCCCATGCGGGTGCCGAAACCGGCGGCAAACAGCATGATGGCCTCGGGTGTATCGGTCATCCGGCCCTCAGCCTTGCAAGGTTTTCGGGCGTTGGGGATGGCAGCGCCTGCCGAACCAGATCCGCGACCGAGACCAGCGCCGGATGCTCGAGATCGCGCATCAGATGGGCCCAGGCCGCCGGGATAAGATCCACGTAATGCGGTTTGCCATAGTCGGTGGCAAGGCGGGCAAATCCACCCAGTATCCGCAGGTTGCGTTGGGCGCCGAGGACACTGTACGCCGTGCGGAAATCGTGGTCATCCACACCTGTTGCCGTGATGTAGCGGTTGACCATGCTCATTTCGATTGCGGCGGGCACAGTGCGGCGGACATCCTGCAGCAACGACATCAGGTCATAGGCGGGATGGCACAGCATTGCGCTTTGAAAATCCAGCAGACCGACCCGGCGGACCCCGTCGCGCTCAGGCAGCCAGATCAGGTTCTCGGCATGGTAGTCCCTTAGGGTCACCACCCGTGTGCCCGAGGTTTCCTGCAGCAATATGTCGGCGAACCGATGCTGAAAACGATCATGGGCGTCTACGTCATAGGCGCCTTGTATTCCTTGGGCATATTTGGTGAAGGCAAGGGCCGACAATTCCGCCATGAGGGACGGGTCATAGCTGTCCAATGAGGGCAGGGGCCCAGAGTGCAGATGGATCAGCACGTCGGTTGCGGCCTCGTACAATTCACGCTCGACCTCCGGCTGCTTCTCGATCAGGCGTGCAAACAGGTCGTCGCCGAAATCCTCCAGCAGGAGGAACCCGTTCTCGGCGTCCTCGGCAAGAATCTCGGGCGCGCTCAGACCGACGGACTGCAGGAATTTTGCCACCCTGACAAACGGTTCCACGTCTTCCCCCTTGTCCGGGGGCGCGTCCATCAAAACGGCGGTCCGCCCGGTATCCGGGTCGGTCAGGCGTTCATACCGGCGGTTCGAGGCGTCTCCAGCCAGCGGCGCGCGAGAGGCTTTGGCCCAAGGGGTCCGTGCGACCAGCGCCTCGGCCAGAACTGCGCGGTTGGTCATGCGATCCTCTTCAGTTTTTCGGTCCACTTGGGGTCGGACCACGTCAGGGTCAGGTGTCGGGTTTCTTCGGCAGCGGGGTCGGCATGAAACTGCACCAACAGGGCCGAGGCCGGTTGTAGCGGACCCAGCTTGTCAGGCCATTCCACAAGGCAGATCGCCGTATCAAAGGCCCCGGTCAGGCCCAATTCCTCGATCTCATCCACCGAGGTAAGCCGGTACAGATCGGAGTGCCAGATTTCGCCGGCTTCACCCTCGTAAACCTGAACCAGCGTGAATGTGGGCGATGGCACATCTTCGGGCACAGGCAGGGCCGATTGGATCAGATTGCGTGCAAAATGGGTTTTGCCACTGCCGATTGGGCCGTCCAGCAAAATAACGTCGCCGGGCGCCAAATGGGCGGACAGGCGGCTGGCCAGATCGGCGGTTTCTTCCGGTGATGTCAGAGTGATCGAAGCGGGCGAATTCATGGCGCCACAATGAACGGGGGCCGAACCCTCTGCAACCCGGTTCAGGCGGTGATCTGCAACATATCCGGCGTTTCTCCACGCGCGTGTTCGATCGTGAACCGGACGATGGTTGCGCCATTCTGGATAGGGCTGACCGTACACAAGAGCCGGGTGCCGTCGCGCTTGTACAGATCAGAGCTCCACTCGGCCCGGTTGTTGCGCATTTCCACGAAGTCCCGAATGTCACCCAGAATTGGATTGGCCTGGCATTGCGACTGCCACTGGCGCGTGACGTCCAGAACCGTGGCTGGTTCAAAGCCGACCTCGTCCGAGTCTCCCCACAGCAGCTGGTAGGCGTAGTTGGTGAAAGCCAGTGTCCCGTCATCGGCAAAAACTGCGACGGCGTCCGCAAGCTTGTCGAGGATTGACTGCATAAGGTCCATCTCGGACCGGAACCGGCGGGTCAGGGTGATCTCGGCCGTAATGTCCTCGAACAGGAAGGCGACGGCGCCGTCGGGATGGGGGCGACCGCTGACCGAATAGACTGAGCCCGACGGCAGTGACCAGGTTTCCTGATAGTTTCCGTCCTCGGCCGCTTCCAGAAGATCGTTCATCTGCCGGCGCCAACTGCGGTAATTCTTGGGTTCGGGCATCATGTGCTGATCCCGAAGGCGGTCAAAAAAGCTTGAGATATTCGGCCGGCAACTCAGGAAGTCGGGCGGCAATGCGGTCAGGTCGATCAAGGCGGGGTTGAACAGCGCCAACTGGCGGTTTCGATCAAAGATTGCCAGGCCGATCGACAGCTGCGCGAAGGTTTTCGTCATCGTCTGGACGAATTTGCGCTGGGCGGTCTCGGCCTCGACAATGGCGTTTACGTCGACCGCGTAATGCAGGTGACCTTCGTCCAGCCCCACAAGCGTCAGATCGAACCACAGCTTGCTGCTGCTGTCCTTCACCGGAATTGACACGCGGGTCTTCTTGCCGGGCCGCGTGTCTTCGGTCAATTCAGGGAACATGGGTTGGGTCAGATCCGTGTCCTGCCCATGCGCCTTGCGGGCCAGTGCAACATAGGCGGCGTTGCACCATCTTACCTTGTTGGCATGATCCAGAAGCCACACGGGGTAGGGCGCGCGATCCATGGCGAGGCGGATCGGATCGTTCGGATCCCTCCTTGTCGGTTCGGTGATGCCGGTCAGATCACGCAACTGCACCCGGACGATGCCGTCGATCCATTCACACCGAACCTCGCGCTCGACCGTACAATCTATCGCCGAAACCACGATATTGCCTTGCTGGCGGACGGTTTCGTAAGTCTCGGGGAAGGCCGGAAAGTCGCGCTGCAGCAGGCGCCTGAGATCATCCCAGTCATTCACCGCTTCGAACCCGGACAAGGCGATGTCGGAGTGGCTGATCAGGCGGCTTCCGTTGAACAGAAACACCGCATCCAACAACGAAGCCGGCGCAGACAAACCAAAATTGTCACCGCGCCGCGGACGGCGCGGCATGAGCCACTGCAGGGCAAAGCCCGACGAAACCAGGCTGATCGCCGCAAGTATGATCCAGTCGGCCACAGTGCCGCCTACCCCAAATACAAACCGGACCCGACTTTGCGCTTAAATAGTTAACGGTGTCTTAACTCAGACCTGGAACCGTTCGTTCACGCCCGACGGCACCGGGTTGTCGCCTGTCTGCGCATCGATCAGCTTGCGCGACCATGTCACCAGCACGATCGCGCCGCGTCGCTCGGCCTGGTCCGTCACCGCCTGGTAAGGGTCTGACCCATTTGCAAATTTCAGTTCGGCGCCGCTGCGCTCCAAGAGCGTTTTTGCGATGAATAGGCCCAACCCCATACCCTCGTATTCGGGGCGTGTGCGCAGATCGCTTTCGGCGCGTCTGCGGCGCATGAACGGGTCACCGATACGGCCGATGATGTGTGACGGATAACCGCGCCCGTCATCCATGATGCTGACGGTGATCCGGTCCGGCGTCCATTCGGCCTCGACCCAGACTTGTGCGCGGGCAAAGTCCACGGCGTTCTGGATCAGGTTTCGCAGGCCATGAATGATCTCGGGCTTGCGCAGGATCGAGGGCTGCTGGACATCCCCGTCAGGCCCCGGGCCTTCGTCAAAATGTACCTGTTTGCCCCTGTGTATATGGGGCTCGGCCGCCTCGTGGATCACGGCGGACAAAGGTGCCTGGCGCAGGTGCAGGTCATCTTTGCCGGCCCGACCCATGTCGCGCAGGATGTCGCGGCATCGGTCGGCCTGTTCGCGGATCAGGGCGGCGTCTTCTTTCAGGTCCGGGCGGTCGTCCAATTCTTCGATCAGTTCCGAGCTGGTCAGCTTGATCGTGGCCAGTGGGGTCCCCAACTCGTGCGCGGCGGCGGCGACAACGCCGCCGAGGTCGGTCAGCTTCTGCTCGCGCGCCAGGGCCATATGGGTGGCGGCCAGCGCCTCGGACATCGACTGAACTTCGGCGCTGATGCGGTGCGAATAGGCGCCGATGAATACGATCGCGATCACGATGGCGGCCCAGTTGCCGAACAGCAGGATGTCGGGGATGTCCAGAACAAGGCCGAGATCGGTGCGCAGCGGCAGGTGAAACTGGGCCAGAAGCGTCGCCAGCACGATTGCGGCGCCCCCGATGATCAGGGTCGACCGGGTGCTCATGACGTTGGCCGCAATCGTCACGGGGCCCAGCAAAAGCAGGGCAAACGGGTTGTTCAGACCGCCTGTGAGATACAGCAGGAAAGCCAGCTGCAGCAGGTCGAACATCACCATGAGGAAGTT
Source organism: Ruegeria sp. BHSA162 (assembly GCF_059613385.1). NCBI lineage: Bacteria > Pseudomonadati > Pseudomonadota > Alphaproteobacteria > Rhodobacterales > Roseobacteraceae > Ruegeria > Ruegeria sp. BHSA162. Next base: position 6,572 of record NZ_JBXWSK010000059.1, on the reverse strand, counting down.
TTCGAATTCCGACAGGCGCTTGTTCTGCGGGAACAGCAGGATGGCGGTCAGGTTGCCCATGACCGAAACACCGATGGCAAGGTAGCACAGCCCAAGCTCCAGCTGGACGTGATAGGTCTGCTGGGCAACGGTGATGGCCGTGATCTGGCCGATGATTGCCACCCACCGCAGCAGGATCAGCGTGCGCAGCCGGATCCAGCTGCTGCGTTCCTGTCCGCGCCAGAGGCTGGTGTTGGAATCCGTCATCGGGCGATTATGTCCTGTTGCGTCCGCTGGTCAACTTGATAGGTGTCCCGGCCGAACCGATCAACAACCCCATGTGTCAGGAATTTCGCCATGACCCGCCTTTATGCCATTCTTGCAACCGTCGTGCTGGCCGTGGGCCTGGGCGCCATGTGGCTGATGACGCGCGGCGGCGGTTCTGACGACAAGTTTGCGCAGTGCCGGTCCAGCCAGATTGCAGGCGGTACCGCAACAATCGGCGGCCCGTTCGAGTTGATCAACTCCAAGGGTGAAACCGTGACCGACAAGGACGTGATCACCGAGCCCTCGCTGATCTATTTCGGCTATACCTTCTGCCCCGATGTCTGTCCGCTGGACACCACCCGCAATGCCGAGGCCGTCGACCTGCTGACCGAGCGCGGTTATTCGGTCACTCCGATCTTCATCTCGGTGGACCCGGACCGGGACACCCCCGACGTCGTGGGGGATTTTGCCTACAACCTGCATGAAAAGATGATTGGCCTCACCGGCACGCCGGAACAGGTTAAGGCCGCGAGCCAGGCCTACAAGACCTATTACAAGGCCCAGGACAAGAGCGACGAGTACTACCTGGTCGACCATTCGACATTTACCTACCTCGTTACGCCGCAGGATGGGTTCCTTGAGTTTTTCAAACGCGACGCGACGGCCGAGCAGATGGCCGACACCGTTGCCTGCTTTGTGGACCAGGCGGCAGAGTAACCGTCGGTTTGACCTTTGGTGTGGCGCTGCTATTACTCATCTCAAAGCCTACCGGCATGAAATAGCAGAAAGACCACACCATGGCAGACAGTGCTCAGCTTGACATCGGCCCCGACAAATCCCTGCTTTTGGTGGATGATGACGAGCCGTTTCTGAGACGTCTCGCCAGGGCTATGGAGAAGCGTGGGTTCGAGGTGGAAACCGCCGGATCCGTCGCCGCCGGCCGTGCGATCGCCACCGCCCGCCCGCCTGCCTTTGCCGTGGTGGACCTGCGGCTCGAGGACGGCAACGGGCTGGACGTGGTCGAGGTGCTGCGGGAAAAGCGCCCCGACAGCCGGGTCGTGGTTCTGACCGGATACGGTGCAATTGCGACTGCCGTGGCGGCGGTGAAAATCGGCGCCACCGACTATCTGTCGAAACCTGCCGACGCCACCGACATCACCAACGCGCTGCTGGCCAAGGGCGACGAACTGCCCCCGCCCCCCGAAAACCCCATGAGCGCCGACCGCGTGCGGTGGGAGCACATCCAGCGGGTTTACGAGCTGTGTGACCGAAACGTCTCGGAAACAGCGCGGCGTCTGAACATGCACCGCCGGACCTTGCAGCGGATTCTGGCGAAACGCAGCCCGCGGTAGCTTTTTGCCGATCGGTACTATTCTGGCAACAGGCTTGGGAAATCAAGAAATTAAGGTTCGCCTACAACTTCCACTGAACCTTCGCCAATAAGGTCCTGAAGTTCTGTTGTAGAACGCCTGCCGGTCCGTCCGCTCGTGCGGATTGCTTCACCAGCAATTCGAACAACCTCAGGGGACGAAGCAAATTTCGAGTGACTTGTGCTTTGAGAGTCCTGGACTTGGCTGAGATCAATAACGGTGACTCCTGACCTTGCGAGTTCGGCGGCATCGGCTGCGCCAACACGGTCGACTCCGCCAGAAATGAACTTCGAAAAACTCAAGGCTCCGTCGTCCGAGGATACGAGAACAAAGATTTTCTGATTGTCGTGGGTGATAGTTGAGAGCTGGCTTTCGAATACCGCCAAATCGATATCGGGTGCTGCCAGAATTATGTTTCGAATTTTTTTGTTGGGATTGAACTCGCCAGCAATTTCGGCTTGTGAGATGGCTTCCATCGTAAGGAACGCTCCCATCGAAAACGCGAGTATGTCAAATTGTTGAGCCTGTGATCGCGAAATGATCTCACCGGCTTTCAAAAAGTCTGATCTGGCAGCGAGGGCGCTGTTGATATCGTAGACGTATTTCAGAGTCTCTGCAGCAGACGCCCATGACATCAATACGGGGATCCCGTCATACTCGGTATCCTCGACAAACTGTGCCAATCTAAGGATGGCATCGCTCAGGGTCGTGTTGTAGCCGTGCACAAAGACCAGAACGTTTCTGTCGGAAACGCTGAGGTTCAGTAACTGATTGTCAATTTCAGAAACAAAGGCGGCTTCCGAAACATAGACTTTTGGTTCAACTATGGTGAAGTGCTTTGAGGCAATAGGTGGCAGAGAGCTGGCCCTTTCAATTTTCCCTGCTTTGTGAATTGGCGGGATGGTGACGACTACTGAAGCCAAGCCCAAACCCTCACCGCGGTCACCGGAAAAGAAGACCCCTTCTGCACCGGACGCTTGACGCGTCGTGGCAATGAAGACTGTTTGGCGCTTGGCCTCTTTTACCTCAGATGCAGGAAGTCTTGGATTATCGATCCCTACCAATTCCGGCGGGCGGCCGCATGAAGCCGCTCCCAGCAACATCATCGTGGATAAACACAGAAGCCGGAATGCGCGCGGTAGATCCGAAGTTCCAATTCTGAGGCGTTTCATACAACGACGATCACTCGGCTCGGTTGCGCCTCATTAGACTGACGGTGCTGTTCTTCTGTCAACCGACGAACGCTGGAGCCGCTCTTTTTGGCTCAAGCAGTGTCTTCTCTGCGGTACGATATTGAGTAAATGAGGCCGTTCTTCGGAGTTTAGACACACGGACTGCGTGGGCGCCGCAAAGGCAAATATGCGGCTGGGGGCAAGCAAGATTCCGTTACCATTCGAGTTTCATAGCTCCGCCAGCAACTCCGCATGCCGCGCCGTATATGCCTGCCGAACCTCAACCGGCGGCCTGAGTGTGATCTGCAACCTCTCCATCACCGCCGCGTCCGGTCGGCCAAAGAACTTGGTTGCCTCGGCCTCGGAAAACCCCGCGATCTGGGTGGCCTCCATCCACGCGCTGATTTTGTCGGCTTTCTTGATCTGACGTTTCACCGTTTTCGGCACCGCGGCGGGCAGGCCGAAGCGGATGTGGATTGCCGCCGCCAGCCGGTCGTCCAGCGCGCCGTAACCCGGGCCGACCGCGGCCTTCACCGGCGAGATCATGTCGCCGATCACATATTCCGGCGCATCGTGCAGCAGCGCCGCCAGCCGCCATTTCACCGACGCCTTGGGGGCGATCCGGCCGAACAGCTCTTCGACCAGCAGGGAATGCTCGGCCACGGAATAGGCGAAATCGCCCGCCGTCTGGCCGTTCCAGCGCGCCACGAAAGCCAGCCCATGGGCGATATCCTCGATCTCGATATCCACAGGTGTCGGGTCCAGCAGGTCCAGCCTGCGGCCCGACAGCATCCGTTGCCATGCCCTGGGTTGTGTTGCCATTCCGCCATGCCCCATCTTGTCCACCGTGCCTGTGACCCGGTTTCATGCTATGCTTAAGCCATCCTGATCACTGGCTGCCAACAATTTCTTGAGCAATCGTGCTTTGAACCGGCACCTTGTGATCACGACATGAAGACTGAGGGGGGCACGCGCTCCTCCCAGTGTGCCCCTCTCGGATTGAAACCCAACCGAAAGGAGCCTGTCATGTTCAAGCGTGTATTCGGACTGGCACTTGTCTTTGGAATGGCTGCGGCAGCGCCGCCTGCATTGGCACAGAACTGTGCCTTGCGCGGAGATGTGATCGCCAAACTGCAGCAATCCTATTCAGAGGAGCTTGCCTTTGGCGGCTTGCAGAACTCGCGAGGCGGACAAACGGTCATGGAGGTATGGGCCTCACGCGAAAGCGGGACCTATACCGTTCTGGTGACCCACGCCAACGGCATCAGCTGCATTGTCGCCGCCGGCACCGATTTCTTTGAAGCGATCCCAAAGATTCAAGCCGAGGGGACGCCCAGTTGAACTGAGCGCCGCTCGCGGTCCACTGCCACCCACATTGCCACTTTTCCCCAACGGTGTTAGGGGCTGCCCAAACCGTTGTTGATCGGAATGGAGCATCTGATGGCTGGCGACTACATCGTCAAAGACATTTCACTGGCCGGGTTCGGCCGCAAGGAATTGGATATCGCGGAAACCGAAATGCCGGGCCTTATGGCTCTGCGTTCGGAATACGGCGACAACAAGCCGCTGAAAGGGGCGCGCATCGTCGGGTCGTTGCACATGACGATCCAGACTGCCGTGCTGATCGAAACACTGGTCGCGCTGGGCGCGGATGTGCGCTGGGCGTCGTGCAACATCTTCTCGACCCAGGACCACGCGGCGGCGGCCATCGCCGAGGCGGGCATTCCGGTCTTTGCCATCAAGGGCCAGACTCTGGAAGAGCACTGGGACTATCTCGACAAGTCGTTCCTGTTCGACGAAGGTCCGAACATGATCCTGGATGATGGTGGCGACGCCACGCTGTACATCCTGCTGGGCGCGCGCGCCGAAGCGGGCGAGGACATCATCCCCGTCCCGTCCTCGGAAGAGGAAGAGGTCATCAAGGCGCAGATCAAGAAGCGGATGGCCGCCAGCCCGGGCTGGTTCACCAAGGTGCGCGATCAGATCAAGGGCGTGTCCGAGGAAACCACCACCGGCGTCAACCGCCTGTACCAGCTGGTCAAGGACGGCCAACTGCCGTTCCCGGCGATCAACGTGAATGACAGCGTCACCAAGTCGAAGTTCGACAACAAGTACGGCTGCAAGGAATCGCTGGTCGACGGTATCCGCCGCGCCACCGACACGATGATGGCCGGCAAGGTTGCCGTGGTCTGCGGCTATGGCGACGTGGGCAAGGGCTCGGCCGCCTCGCTGCGCGGCGCGGGCGCCCGCGTGAAGGTGACCGAGGTCGACCCGATCTGCGCCCTGCAGGCCGCCATGGACGGGTTCGAGGTGGTTCTGCTGGAAGACGTGGTTTCGACCGCCGACATCTTCATCACCACCACCGGCAACAAGGACGTGATCCGCATCGAGCACATGCGCGAGATGAAGGACATGGCCATCGTCGGAAATATCGGCCATTTCGACAACGAGATTCAGGTGGCCAGCCTGAAAAACCACAAATGGACCAACATCAAGGACCAGGTGGACATGATCGAGATGCCCTCGGGCAACCGCATCATCCTGCTGTCCGAAGGCCGTCTGCTGAACCTGGGCAATGCCACCGGACACCCGTCCTTCGTGATGTCGGCTTCGTTCACCAATCAGGTCCTGGCCCAGATCGAACTGTTCACCAAAGGCGACCAGTACGAGAACAAGGTCTATATCCTGCCCAAGCATCTGGACGAGAAGGTCGCACGCCTGCATCTGGATCGGATCGGCGTCAAGCTGACCAAGCTGGACAAGGAACAGGCGGACTACATCGGGGTCACGCCCGAAGGTCCGTTCAAGCCCGAGCATTACCGGTATTGATCTGTCAGAAATAAGCGGAGAAGGCGGCCATCCGGGCCGCCTTTTTTGTTGCGGTCAGCGGAGCGGCGGCACGAAATCGCCGCGGCCCTGCGGCGTCAGGTCCAGAATGTTCCACAGTGGCCAAGCCGCATCGACATGGCGTGGATGCCAGTCGCTGGGCTGAAAGAACAGCTCGGAGCTCCAGAAATGGTGGATTCCCTGCGCATCGCGTTGAAACACGTTAAGAATCGGCAACTGGTTTCCGTCCTCGGTCTCGGCCAGATAGTCTTTCTGGTACATTGTATCCAACGCGGAATACAGCGGCAGATCCTGCCAGCCCATGCGCCGGCTCAGCGCAGCCAAGGCATCCGTTGTATTCTGCGCCACGACCGCAAAGGCGGTTTTTCGGGTCAGATGTGCGACCTGCCCGGTCAGCCCGTCCAGAAAGGCCGAGCACATAGGGCAGGGGTCCTGCGCCTTGGGGCCAAACATCAGCGAATACACGACCAGAGTGTCATGATCACCGAACAGGCTTGAAATCGGGGCAATTTTGCCCCCGAGGTCCCGAAAAGCGTAATCCTGCGGGATTTGGCCGCCCTTGGGCAAGGTCCGGCGCAGCGCGGCCACTTCCTCGACCCGCGCACGCAGATCGGCTTCGGCGGCCAACAGAGTATTTCGGGCGGTTCGGTATTCGGCGCTTTCGTTCGGTAGGGCGGTGGTCATGGCAGTCTCCTCGACTCAAAGATTAACTAAAATGTTAAATAAAACTGAAACAATGATCAACCCGAAGGTGCGCGTATCCCTGCCTTGGGGGGAAACCGTAGGATTTTTCCCTTTGTTGAAAAGCTGTCAGCCGTTACCGTTCAGCCAGCGCCGCAAAGGCCGGACCCCAACCCACACAGGAGAGGACAATGGGAAAACGTGACGAGTTGATCGCCAAATACGCGGATGATCTGAAGAACAAGTGCGGGATGGA
>NZ_JBXWSK010000058.1:0-20522 GCF_059613385.1 Ruegeria sp. BHSA162 | reverse complement strand
TCTCGGCGCCCAGGTGCCGGTTGATGGCGAGTGGAAGGACAACCCGTACAAGACCTGGAACGAAATCAACCCCGACCTGCCGGCCGTGGAAATCCTGGCTTATGGACCGCCGCCGACCTCGGGCACCCGCGACGCGTTCGTCGAGCTGGCCATGCATGAAGGCTGCAAAGAGCTGGACTTCGTCAAGAGCGGTGACTTCGACAAGAAATGGGTCAAGGAAAACTGCTCGCGCATGCGTACCGACGGACCCTTCGTCGAAGCGGGCGAGAATGACAACCTGATCGTTCAGCGCCTTGAGGCGGACCCGAACGCCGTGGGCATCTTCGGCTACTCGTTCCTGTACGAGAACCTGGACAAGCTGAAGCCGGTCACGATCGAAGGCGTCGAGCCGAATGCCGACACCATCGCCGACAAATCCTATCCGGTGTCCCGCCCGCTGTACTTCTATGTAAAGAATGCGCATCGCGGCGTGATCCCGAACCTGGACGAGTTCCTGGAAGAATACATGTCGGATGATGCTTTGGCATCCGACGGCTACCTGGCCGAACGTGGTCTGGTTGGCCTGTCCGACGAGCGCCGTGAAGAGCTGCAGGACGCAATTCTGGACGGCCAGAACATGGAACCCAAGTCGTAAGATTTGCAATTCACAGGGCTGTCCGGCCGCGAAACCGGGCAGCCCATTTTTGTGCCTGGGGGGCAGATGACTACTTTCGTGTTTGCGGCGCTGTTGGGCGTCAGTATCCTTGGATATTTGCTGAACAGACGGGCTGCGGCCGGTCTGCGCGCAGATGGGACGTCCCTGCACTCCCTGCCCGGCTATCACGGGCTGTTTTCTTTTCTGTCCACGCTGGTTCCAGTCTTTGTGCTGATCGTATTTTGGCTGATCTTGCAGGGGCCGGTGATCGACCATGTGGTCATGTCGGGCCTGCCTGCCGGCAGCCTTGACGGATTGGACACTGGCGGGCGCCAGCTGGTGCTGGCCGAGATCAAGTCGATCTCGCGCGGTCAGATTTTCGGCGAGCCGGAACAGTGGAAGACGGACGCAGCCCAGCGGTATCTTGAACTGCATCAGATGTCGGGATGGGTTCTGCTGTCGATCGTTGTCATTCTGTCACTGGCCATCGTGGCATTTGCCCGGTCGCGTGTCGGCGTCGAATTCCGCGCCCGCCACAGTGTGGAACGCATCGTTTCCGGCCTGATGATTTTCTGCTCGACCGTCGCCATCTTTACGACCGTCGGCATCATTGCCGCGCTGCTGTTCGAATCCATCCGCTTTTTCGAGATGGTGCCGATCACCGAGTTCTTCTTCGGCCTGAACTGGGAACCGCAGATTCCTCTGCGCGAGGACCAGATTGCGGCCGAAGGTGCCTTTGGCTGGCTTCCGGTCATCCTCGGCACGATCGTCATTACCGTGGTCGCGTTGTTCCTGGCGGTGCCGGTGGGCCTGTTGTCGGCCATCTATCTGAACGAATTCGCGCCCGACCGATTGCGGGCGGTGGCCAAGCCAGTGCTGGAGATTCTGGCCGGCGTGCCGACCGTGGTCTATGGCTTTTTCGCGATCCTGGTCGTGGCCCCGGCCATGCGCAGTTTCGGAGCATCGTTGGGCATCCCCGTGTCACCCAACACGGCGCTGGCCGCAGGCAGCGTGATGGGCATCATGCTGATCCCGTTCATCTCGTCCTTTACCGACGACGCCCTGTCAGCCGTGCCGAAATCGCTGCGCGACGGAGCGCTGGCTTTGGGGGCAACCCGGGCCGAGACGGTTCTGAACGTGCTGTTCCCCGCTGCCATTCCTGGCATCGTCGGTGGCATCCTGTTGGCCGTCAGCCGCGCGATCGGGGAAACCATGATCGTTGTGATGGCGGCGGGCCTGATCGCCTCGCTGACCATCAACCCGCTGGACAGCGTGACCACGGTGACCGTGCAGATCGTCACGCTTCTGATCGGCGACACCTCGTTCGACAACCCCAAGACGCTGGCAGCCTTTGCCTTGGGCATGATGCTGTTCGTCGTCACCCTGATCATCAACGTCTTCGCGCTGCGCATCGTGCGCAAGTACCGCGAAGCCTATGACTGAGGCCAAGAATCATGGCTGACCTGACTGCAGGACAAAACAACTCGCCCAAAGGCGGAGACACCGCCGACGCCGTGCGCGCCGGCCTAGCCCGCCGCAACCGCAAGCAGAAGATACTGCAGGGCCTTGGCCTGGGCGCGATTGGGTTTGCATTTCTGATGCTGTTCATCCTGGTGGCCTCGCTGGTGTCATCTGGATACCAGGCGTTCACCCAGACCAAGATCACGCTCGAGGTCTATGTCGACCCCGAGGAGATCGAGCCCGAAAAGCTGCCGAGGGGCGGTTTCAAGGACGTGTTGCAAGCCTCGCTGTCCGAGTTGCTGCCCGAGGTGGACACCAGCGATCGGGCTACCCGAAAGGCCCTGTCAGGCATTCTGTCCAACGGAGCGCAGTTTGATCTGCGCGACCGGGTGGTGGCCGACCCTGCGCTGATTGGTCAGACCATCACGATGACCGTGCCGGTATCTGACCCGTATGACCAGCTGAACAAGGGCACCATCGACCGCGACACGCCCGAACAGAACCGCCGCTTGAACGATGCCGAGATTGCGTGGTTCGATCAGCTCAAGGCCGAAGGCGTGATCAGCAAGCCGCTGAACACCGGCCTGGTCACCAATGCCGACAGCCGGTTCCCCGAACTGGCGGGCCTGAAGGGCGCGCTGATCGGGTCGTTCTGGGCGCTGTTCGTGTGTTTCGTGATTTCCTTCCCGCTGGGCATCGGCGCGGCGATCTACCTTGAGGAATTCGCGCCCAAGAACAAGGTCAGTGACTTCATCGAGGTCAACATCAACAACCTGGCCGCGGTGCCGTCGGTCGTTTTCGGCCTGTTGGCGCTGGCGGTGTTCATCGGCTGGTTCGGGCTGCCGCGCTCGGCCCCGTTCGTGGGTGGCATGACGCTGGCGCTGATGACCATGCCGACGATCATCATCGCCACCCGCGCGGCGCTGAAGGCCGTGCCGCCGTCGATCCGCGAGGCGGCCCTGGGCATCGGTGCGTCCAAGCACCAGGTGGTGTTCGGTCATGTGCTGCCGCTGGCGATGCCCGGCATCCTGACCGGTACGATCATCGGGCTGGCGCAGGCCTTGGGGGAAACTGCTCCGTTGCTGCTGATCGGGATGAACGCGTTCATCACCTCGGCCCCGGCTGGCCCGTTCGACAGTGCCACCGCCCTACCCACGCAGATCTTCATCTGGGCTGACAGCCCCGAGCGCGGCTTCGTCAGCCGGACCTCGGCCGCGATCCTGGTGCTGCTGGGGTTCCTGGTCACGATGAATGCAATCGCGATCTATCTTCGCAACAAATTCGAGCGCAGCTGGTAAGCGCAAAGGGGTCATCATGATGAACGACATGAGCAAGATCGAGCCGAGTACCGCCGTCGACGCCATCAAGATTCAGGCGAAGGGCGTCCAGGTCTTTTACGGCGACAACCAGGCAATCAAGGACGTATCCGTCGACATTCTCGACAAGACGGTAACCGCTTTCATCGGCCCGTCCGGATGCGGCAAGTCCACGTTCCTGCGCTGCCTGAACCGGATGAACGACACGATTGACGTCTGCAGGGTCGAAGGTGACATCCGGATCGACAACGAAGACATCTACGACAAACGGATCGACCCGGTGCAGCTGCGTGCCAAGGTGGGTATGGTGTTCCAGAAGCCGAACCCGTTCCCCAAGTCGATCTACGACAACGTAGCCTATGGTCCCCGGATCCACGGACTGGCCAGAACCAAAGCCGATCTGGATGAGATCGTTGAGAAATCCCTGCGCCGTGGGGCCATCTGGGATGAGGTGAAGGATCGCCTGCACGAGCCCGGCACCGGCCTGTCCGGTGGCCAGCAGCAACGCCTTTGCATCGCGCGCGCGGTTGCCACTGAACCCGAGGTCCTGTTGATGGACGAGCCGTGCTCGGCTTTGGATCCGATCGCGACCGCCCAGGTCGAGGAACTGATTGACGAGTTGAAGCTGAACTTCTCGGTGGTGATCGTCACGCACTCGATGCAGCAGGCGGCTCGGGTCAGCCAGAAAACGGCGTTCTTCCACCTCGGCAGCTTGGTGGAATACGGGGACACGGGGCACATCTTCACCAATCCCGAAGACCCGCGCACGGAATCCTACATCACCGGGAGAATCGGATGACCCAGGACGCCATGAAGGACAAGCACATCGTCCGATCTTTTGATCAGGAACTCGAGTCTGTTCAGGCGCATCTGATGCGCATGGGTGGGATGGTCGAGAGCTGCCTGTCGGACGCGATCCGGGCACTGTGCGACAAGGATGTCGAACTCGCCGCGCGCACCGTCAAGGCCGATCGCGCCATCGACGAGTTGGAAGAGATGGTCAAGAACGACAGCGCCAACATCATCGCGCGGCGCGCGCCTACGGCCATCGACCTGCGCGTGGTCCTGGCGACCTTCACCATCGCCAACCAGCTCGAGCGCAGTGGGGACCATGCAAAAAACATCGCCAAGCGTGCCGTGACCCTGGCGGACTCGGCGAGTTTGGACGAAGTCAAATCGGCCATAGCGCGTCAGGCCCAGCTGGTGCAGAGCATGATTGCGGATGCCCTGGATTGCTTCATCCAGCGGGACGCGGACAAGGCCCAGGCCATCCGTGAACGTGACGCTGATGTGGATGCGATGTACAATAACGTGTTTCGCGCTCTGCTGACCCATATGATGGAGAACCCGGGCAATATCACCCCGGGCATGCATCTGCATTTCGTGGCCAAAAACCTCGAGCGGATCGGCGATCATGCTACCGGGATCACGGAGCAGACCATCTACCTTGTCAGTGGGCAGTTGCCTGATGATGACCGCCCGCGCCTCGACAAGACACCAACGGAAACCACCGAGGTCCTGTGATGCCAACGCCATCGATCCTTGTCGTCGAAGACGAGCCCGCGCAGCGCGAGATCATCTGCTACAACCTCGAGGCCGAAGGCTTTGACGTGCGCCAGGCCGAAACCGGTGACGAGGCGCTGTTGCAGATCAAGGAAGTGCCGCCCGATCTGATCCTGCTGGACTGGATGCTGCCCGGCGTTTCCGGGATCGAAATTTGCCGCCAACTGAAGATGACGGCCGCGACCCGTGCCATTCCGGTGATCATGCTCTCGGCAAAATCCGAAGAGGTCGACAAGGTGCGCGGGCTGGAGACAGGTGCCGACGACTATGTCACCAAGCCCTATTCGGTGATCGAGCTGATGGCCCGAGTCAAATCCCAGTTCCGCCGGACCCGCCCCGCAGCCGTGGGCGAGCGGTTGGAATACGATGACATCGTCCTGGATGCCGAAACGCACCGCGTGACCCGCGCGGACGAGGACATCAAGCTGGGCCCGACAGAGTTCCGGCTGCTGTCGACCTTCATGGAAAAGCCAGGCCGGGTCTGGAGTCGCGAACAATTGCTCGACCGGGTCTGGGGGCGCGACATCTACGTGGATACCCGGACCGTCGACGTGCATATCGGGCGTTTACGCAAAGCTTTGACGGTGCGTGGGGGGGATGACCCGATCCGCACCGTACGCGGGGCCGGTTACGCGCTCGGCTGAGCACCGGTCCCTGCCATTTCGCGCAGATGGCACCCCAGCATCAGCAGCGCCGGCCAGAGCAGATAGGCCTCGATCTCGATGTTTTCGCCGAAGGTCAGCAGCAGCAGGGTCATCAGCAGGCCCAGCGGCAAGCGTCCACGCGCCGAGCGGACCGCGTCGGTGATCACTACGCCGAAATGCACGGCGAAGGGGACAATAAAAGCCACGAAGCCGGTGATGCCCTTGACGAACAGAAGCCCGTACCAGGTGTGGTGGCTTCCGATGGGCATGTACTCGACCAAATGCGCACCGGGCTTAACGGTTCCGTGACCAAACAGCACCGCGTCGGATTGCCAGCGCTCATAGGCGATGCGTTGCAGGGTTTCGCGCACGCGGGTGCTGTCGGCGCGGGCCGATTTGAAATTCTGCAGTGCCTGGTTGCCAAGATCGATCGCGGCGGCCCCCCACGCCGCGGACGCCGTCGCCACGGCCGACACCAGAAACCATCCGATGCTGCGCGCCACCAGCGGCAAAAGGCGTGGCCCCAGCGTGCAGGCCACCAGCCCGACCAGCCCCATGCGGGATTTCGACGCCAAGATCATGAGAATACCCGCGCTCAGCCCGACGGCCATCCATCCCCGGTGCCGTTCTTCGAGCGCGAACAGGACCATGCATACCCCCAGCAGGGCGGCAAATGGTGACCACGGCGCGAAGAACTGCCACCGGGGCGTCCAACTGGCCGGGTCGATTGTGTAGAGATAGACCGAGAAATACTCGGGGCCCGGCCCACCGACCGCCTTGAGCGGTGAGGTGAAGATCTGGCTGGGCAGGCCCAGATAAGGTGCAGCCAACAGCGGGGGCGCAAGGCACAGGGTCCACAGCCCCAGCTTGCACTGGCCTCGCACCAGAACCTCGCGCCGGATCGGCAGCACGGCCCCGGCCAGAATGAACAATGGAATAAGCGCCCAGCCCTTGGCCCAGCCGATCGAGGACTTGATGGTCTTGCCCAGCCCCAGCCCCCAATCCAGATGGCCGGCCCACAGTGCAAACAGCATCAACAACATGCCGGCCATCCACAGCCAAGCCAGCGCCGGAACCGGCCCCGTGGCCCGCAGCTCCGGACGAATCGCCGGCCCCAGATACAAAGCCAACACCGCCAACCCCGCCAGGGACCATCCCAGTACCGGCCCGACGACATAGAGCGCGCCGATGGCATAGAACGGCCATGTCCAGACCAGCGCGCGCCAGACAAGCCGCTCGGCCGGGTTCTGCGGCGCGGCCTGGCTCATGCCTTGTTCTCGCCTGCGTCTTTCAACAGCCGCGAGATCAGCGGGTTGCGGACCCATGCCAGCGTCAGCCCGATCAGAAGCATCAACGTGGCGGCAATCCCTGCCGCGATCGACAGCTTCTTGTTAGGTGAAGACGGCCGTTCCGGCAGCGACGGATTTTCCAGCACCTGGATCAGCGGGTACGAGGCGTAGACATCGGTCTTTTTCGATTCCGACCGGGCGATGGCCGAGGCAAAGACGGCTTCGGCCACGGCAAAATCCCTTTGGCGGTCTTCAAGTTCAGCCGCCATCGACGCCAGCGCGGACAGGCGCGCAGTTTCGGCCGCGACCTGTGCGGCGAGGGTTTTTACGTGCTTTTCCTGCCCCGCGCGCAGGGCGTTTTCGCGGACAAGCTCGCTCAGCAACTGCGCACGCTCTCCCTCGGGGGCGCGGTCCAGACCCGAGAGCTGCTCGACCGACAGGCCGGTCACCTCGGCCGCGCTTTGGACGGCAACCTTCCGTGCGCCTTCATATTCGTCCCGCGCTGCGCGATAGACCGGATGGCGCGGCCCGTAATTGGCATCGGCCTGCGCCAGCTTGGCCGCGCCGGCCGAAACATCCTTGAGCAATGACATGTATTGCGCGTCGGCGTACAGCTTCAGCGTGACCGCGGCGGCATCCGGCGGCAGATCAAGCGCGACCTCAAGCGCCGCGACCCGCTCGGCCTGCCGGGCCAGCGTGCTTTCCTCGGCCCGCAGCGTTTGGCGCGCGCGGTCATTCGCGGCCACCTGCTCACGGTATTGGGCGGCCGAGAGCAGCCCACTCTGCCGCTGCAACTGCTCGATCGCAGCGCGGGTTTCACGAACCGAGCGCTGATAGGCGTCGATTGCGCCGCTGTTGCTGGCCTCGCGCGTGGCGATCTCGTCCGCGCGCAAGGCGTCAATCTCGGCAAAGAACGCAGCGACAAGGGCATCGCCGTGGCGTTGCGCGTCCCCCGGGCTGGCGGCCTCCATTTCGATATGGATCAAGCTGGTCTGGTCCACCAGGCGGATGCGCGGCTTGCCGAACGCATCGCGCTCAGCCCCGACGGCGCGTGCGGCCGCATCCAGAATGCGATCGGCCGATAACAGCCGCTTGTAGGTTTCGGTGGGGCTGATCGACCCGTTGGCAAAGGCCGAATTGGCGTAGGACGAGGCCTGCCCGATATTGGCCAGATTGACCGAGGCCGACGCGCCCGACCCCGGCAGGATCAACGAGGCGTGGGATGCGTATTTGACCGGCGCGGTTGCCAGATACCCGCTGATCGGGGCCCAGATGCAGCTGGATCCCAGAAGAAACAACGCAACGTATCGCGGCAGCCGTCCCGCATCGGTCAGCCGCCCGCCCTTGAGAACGCGGCGCCATCCCAGCGACCGGATGTCCGTGCGGCTGATGCGCGCCCAGTCCCAAGGGCGGTTTGGCGCAAGCGTTTGTTGGTTGTCGGAAATCTGGTTCGGCATATCAAATCCTCTCTTACAGGATTGATATACGGATGCGGCTTGGGCTGTCCGCTGCGCAAGGGGTTAGGCCGGGGCGGGTTGGGACAGGCCCCCTATCCGAAAGGATGGGCGCGGGTCAGAACAGGCCCGCCTCGCGCGCGGCCATTGCGGCCTGGGTACGGTTGCTGACACCCACTTTGCGGTACAGCGTTTTCACATGCAGCTTGATCGTGGGCTCGGACAGGTCCAGATCGCGGGCGATCTCCTTGTTCGACTTGCCCTCGGTCAGACCTTTGAGGACCTGGCGTTCGCGCTCGGTCAGTTTCTTGGCCATCGGGTGCGCGTCGTTCGGCTGCTCGGCGCTCATGAAACCGACGGGCAGATATTGCTCACCCATGGCCATGAAACGGATGGCGTTTACCAGAGACTTGGCCGGCAGGGTCTTGGGCACGAACCCGGCTGCCCCCAGCTCGAGCGCACGTTCAGCCAGATCGCGCGAGGCATCGCCGGTGAACAGCGCCACATGCCGCGCGCGATCCATGCCAATGCAGGTTTCCAACCCGCTCAGCCCGTTCATGCCCGGCATGTTCAGATCCAGCAGAACCAGATCAAACGGACCTTCGGATTCGATCTTGGCCATTGCGGACGCAAAATCCGGCGCCGTGGTGGGCTCGATCCCGCCTGCGGCCTCGATGAAGGCGACGAGCGTGTCCAGAACCAGTTCGTGATCGTCGGCGATAAGAACTTTCATCAATGAACTCCATGTGCCTCCACCCAGACCTGAAAAGGTTAATAAACCATTGATGATTGGCGGTGAAGCCTACCGAACGGACAGGCAGATACCCGATTGGATAGGAGCAGCTGGTCGGATGTCCACGCGGTGCCGCATCCGGGCCGTGTCAGTCAGCCGATTTCTCCGCGCGCTCTCCCGATGCTCGTCTGTTGCGGTGCCGGCACAACGGGCAGGATCAGGGCATTAGTTCAGTTCATGTTCGGAGAGTTCCATGCACTTTCAAGCCGCTCACGCCCTTTTCGACGGCGCACACACCACGCCCGGCACCGCGCTGCCGATCACCAAAATCCTCGGGCAGCCGGTAGTGAATGCAGAATCCGGGCCGGTCATCACCACGCTTTTGGATGGTCACCGCCGGACCGTCTTTTTCCTGAACGCCCATTGCGCAAATGTCCGGGCAAAGAATGACCAATATCGAGCAGCCCTGACGCAAGCCGACCTCGTCCTGCCCGACGGGATCGGGGTCGAGCTTGCCGCCGCGATGCAGGGCGAACACCTGGCCGAGAACTTGAACGGAACCGACTTTGTCCCGCGCCTGGTCCGGCGCGCGGCCAAGCTGGGCCAGACGGTCTATCTGCTGGGCGGAACGCCCGGCACCGCACAGGCCGCGGCAGCGCGCCTGCAAGACATGGCGCCCGGCCTGAGGATTGCCGGTTGCCGCGACGGGTTTGGGGGCATCGAACGGACGGACGAAGCCTTGGACGAGATCAACCAGTCCGGCGCAGACATCCTGCTGGTGGCCATGGGCGTTCCGTTGCAAGAACTGTGGATTGCGCGGCACCGCGCACGGCTGAACCCGAACCTGGTGCTGGGTGTCGGCGCGTTGTTCGACTTTCTGGCGGGCAACGTCCGGCGGGCGCCCGGGATCGTACGGCGGGTTCGGATGGAATGGGCGTGGCGGTTGGCGATGGAGCCACGCCGCATGGCCCGCCGCTATCTGATCGGAAATTTCGAATTTCTGGGACGGTGCGTCGCCCAGGTTCTTGGCGGGCTGACGCCCAGCCGTATTCTTGACCTGACCGTCGCGCTGGCGGCCATGACGGTTCTGGCCCTGCCGATGCTGGCCATTGCCGCCTTTGTCCGGCTGGACAGCCGCGGCCCGGCCCTGTTCCGGCAGACACGGGTGGGAAGGAACGGGGTGCCTTTCACCGTCTACAAGTTCCGCTCGATGACCACAGACGCCGAAGCGCAAAGGGCAAGCCTCCTGGCGCAGTCCGACCGCGCAGGCGTGTGCTTCAAGGCCCGTCACGATCCGCGTGTCACACGGGTGGGCAAGGTTCTGCGCCGCTTTTCGCTGGATGAGCTGCCGCAGATCCTCAACGTGTTGAAGGGCGACATGTCGATCGTCGGACCGCGGCCTGCCCTGCCCGAGGAGGTCGCCAAATACCCGCCCCGCGCGCTTGAACGCTTGGCCGTCCGCCCCGGGATCACCGGCCTCTGGCAGGTGTCGGGCCGGGCTGCCATCGACTTTGACCGGATGATCGACCTGGACACGGCCTATGTGCGGTCCCGCTCGGCCCTTCTGGATCTGATGCTGATTGCCATGACCGTGCGGGCCGTCGTGTCCGGCCGCGGCGCCTACTGAGAAAACCCAAGGAGAATTGATATGACCGAGATTCGCAAAGCCGTCTTTCCTGTCGCCGGACTGGGCACAAGGTTTCTGCCCGCGACCAAGACCGTGGCCAAGGAAATGCTGCCCCTGATCGACCGCCCGCTGATCCAATATGCCGTCGACGAGGCGCGCGCGGCCGGGATTGAAGAATTCATCTTCATCACGTCACCCGAGAAAACCGCGCTTGAGGCCTATTTCGGGCGGAATACGGCGCTTGAACGCAAGTTGCAGGAAGGTGGCAAGACCGAGCTGTTGAACAACCTGCGCTGCGCCGATCTGGAGGATGGCAAATACTGCTTTGTCCGGCAGGACGCGCCCCGTGGATTGGGCCATGCCGTGTCGCTGGCGCGCGAGTGCGTGGGCAATGAGCCGTTTGCGGTGATCCTGCCCGATGACGTCATCAGCGCCCGACGCCCGGCCCTGTCACAGATGGTCCAAAGCTATTGTGACCAAAGCGGCCACATGGTTGCGACCCAATCCGTGCCGTCCGACAGGATCGGGTCCTACGGGGTGGTCGATATCGCCCTGCAGGCCGGCCGTGTGCAAAAGCTGCGCGGCCTGGTCGAAAAGCCCAGCCCCGCGCAGGCGCCATCGAACTACGGCATCGTCGGGCGGTATATCCTGCAGCCGTCGATCTTTGATCGTCTGGCCGGCCAGGCACCGGGTGCCGGAAATGAAATCCAGCTGACCGACGCCATCGCTGCGGATATCGAAACCGCTGGCTGCTTGGGCTACGCCTTCGCGGGTGAACGTTTCGACTGCGGCTCGGTTGCCGGATATCTTGAGGCCACCGCGGTTTTTGCCCTGCAGCGGTCAGAGCTGCGCGAAGGGTTTGAACGGATCATGGCACAGCGCATGGGCCACCTGCGCCCGGCCGCGTAACGGCGGGCACCTATCCGTTCGGATAGGTGCTTATCCCGATGCCCGTCTGTTGCCCGGTCACGCTTTCTGATCTTTTGCAATTGGACACGAGGAGAATGACATGCGGATTTTATTTGCAGCCCTGGCAATGGTTCTGACCTTGGGCCAGGCACAGGCTCAGGATCTGGCCGAACCCGCCGGAGAGGTGGTTCTGACGATCACCGGCAACCTGACCCAGTCCGGAGCCGAGGATGGTGCGCGGTTCGACATGGACATGTTGAAAGCCTTGCCCGCACGGACATTTGCGACCTCGACGATCTGGACCGAAGGTGAAAACACCTTTGTCGGCGTGCCCTTGTCGGTGGTGTTACAAGCAGTCGGTGCCGATGGAAGCATGATCCGCGCCACGGCGATCAACGACTATGCGGTCGAAATCCCCATGGACTCGGTCACCGAAAGCGACCCGATTGTGGCCTATGAGATGGACGGCGCCGAGATGTCGCGTCGGCAGAAGGGCCCGCTGTGGATCGTCTACCCCTATGACAGCGACCCGAAATACCAGACCGAGGTGACCTATTCGCGCAGCATCTGGCAACTCGATCGTCTTGAGGTCGTTAAATAGCTTGCAACCGGAATGAGTGCAGTAATGAGTAAAGCGCAGTGAACAATCGATGAGGCTCGGATTGAGCGATACCGATACGCAGGTTTTGCGCCGCCGATGGGTCTTCGGGCTCATCGGCTTCGGCGTTTTGTTGGGTCTGGTCACGGTGGCGTGGCTGTCGGCGCAGGTGTTTACCGATTTCAACGACCGGCGAGCGGCGCCTTCGGACAATGTCCAATGGACGCTGTCGCAGGTCGAGGTCGACTATCTGTCCTACCTGAATGCTCTGGAAACCGCGTCGGCGGCGCAGGACGCGGAGAATGGCACGTTGGATCTGGTGCGCCGGCGGTTCGATCTGTTTTACAGCCGTGTCGATACGCTGGCCCAATCCCGCGTGTTCCAGCCTTTGCGCCAGGATGACCGGTTCCGCCTGCCGTTGGAGCGGGTGACCCGGCACCTGAACGCCGCGATCCCCTTGATCGACGCGCCGGATGCGGAGCTGTCCGAAAAACTGGACGATCTGAAACGCGCCGCCCTTGAGATCGGTCCGCATGTCCGCACGTTGGCCGTTTCGGGCATCTCGTATTTTGCCACCGAGTCGGACCAGCAGCGCATCCAGACGGCGGCAAACCTGCTGCGGCTGGCGATTCTGTCGGGGGCCTTGCTTCTGACCCTGGGCGCCGTCAGCGCCTATCTTCTGGTGGTCAACCGACGCGCCACGCGGCGCGGCCGGGCCCTGCGGCAGGCGAATGAACGGATGAATACGATCCTCTCCACCTCGTTGGACGGGGTGATCGTGGTCGATGCCAAGGGCGACGTGATCGAGTTCAACCCAGCCGCCGAGGCAATATTCGGCTATACGGCGGATCAGGCCCGGGGGCGCTCGATCGGTGACCTGATCGTGCCGCCGCATCTGCGTGAGGCACATCGCGCCGGCATGGTGCGCATGCAGTCTGGTGGAGAACGTCATGTCGTCGGCAAAGGCCGTGTCCAGTTGGAAGCGATGCGCGCGGATGGCGAGCAGTTCCCGGTCGAACTGGCGCTGCAATCGGCCCGGGCAGGCGATCAGGAAATCGTCATCGGCTTTGTCCGCGACATCTCGCAGCAGGTGGCGGCGCAGCAGGAACTGATCCATGCCCGCGACCAGGCCCTTGCCGGCGAAAAGGCCAAGGCCGATTTCCTGACCGTGATGAGCCACGAGATCCGCACGCCGCTGAACGGGCTGCTGGGCAACCTCACGCTGCTGAAAAACACCCGCACGACCCGGGAACAGGCACGGTTTGTCGAGAACATGGAAATCTCGGGCCAGATCCTCCTGAGCCACGTCGACACCGTTCTGGACATCGCCCGGTTCGAGGCCGGGAAACTGTCGGTGGCGTTGCAGCCCTCGAACCTGAACGACATCCTGCAAGAGATTGTTGACGGTCAAAGCGGCAA
Organism: Ruegeria sp. BHSA162; assembly: GCF_059613385.1. Taxonomy (NCBI): domain Bacteria; kingdom Pseudomonadati; phylum Pseudomonadota; class Alphaproteobacteria; order Rhodobacterales; family Roseobacteraceae; genus Ruegeria; species Ruegeria sp. BHSA162. Next base: position 6,875 of record NZ_JBXWSK010000058.1, on the reverse strand, counting down.
CGCTGCCTCGCGGGGGAACTCCATCTCGTGGCAGTGGGTGGGCGAGGCGCGCCCCTGTGTTGCCGCCGATGCCCAAAGGTTGCGGCAGATTCTTCTGAACCTTGTGGGCAATGCCATCAAGTTCACCGAAAACGGCCGGATCTCGATCGAGGTTGAAATGACCGAGCCTGGCGCCTCTGCCGGTGCCAACATCTTTGAATTCCGCATCATCGACACGGGTATCGGTATCGGCCCGGATGAGGTCGACGTCATCTTTGACGATTTTCACACCAGCGATCCAAGCATCGGTCGGGCCACCGGGGGCACCGGTCTGGGCCTGGGCATCGCACGTCGGTTTGCTCGGGCCATGGGCGGCGAGATCGGCGTTGAAAGCGCGCCCGGCGAGGGCAGCGTGTTCTGGGTTCGTCTGCCGCTGCAGGACGCGGAATTGGACGCCAACGTTGACGGCGACCAGCCAGACGTTCAGCACGCCCAGCCGTTGGACGTGCTGGTGGTCGAAGACAACGAGATCAACCGCGAAGTGATCTGCAACATGCTGAAACTGGACGGTCACCGGGTGACGGTTGCCGAGAACGGCCAACTGGGCGTGGACGCGGCGGCAGCGCATCGGTTCGACGTGATCCTGATGGATATCAGCATGCCGGTCATGGACGGTCCGACGGCCACGCGCCACATCCGCAGCGGGGGCGGGCCTTCGGCGGAGATACCGATCATTGCCGTTTCGGCCAACGTGCTGCCTGATGCGGTCGACGCGTTCCGCGCTGCCGGTATGACCGCCTTTGTCGGCAAGCCGATTGCCCTGGATGCCTTGCGCAAAGCCTTGTCGGTGGTCACCAACCCCGGAGCTTCGACCCGGTCCGAGGACGAAACGGATCATATCGGCGATCTGCGCGCCAGCCTCGGCGCCGACGTCTTTGACCGGTTGCTTGCCAAATACCTGTCCGAAGGGGATGCCGTCGTCGCTCAGCTTGCCCAGTTGGAGGCCGGTGAAGCAGATCTGGACCAGGTCGCGCAGGAGTGTCACAGGCTGGCGGGAAGCGCGGCGACCTTTGGTGCGATGGGGTTCCGCGATGCGCTGATTGCGATCGAGATGGCCGCAAAATCAGCAGAACGTCAGCAGGTCGCCCTTCTGTTGAACGGTCTGCCCGAGGTTTGGGAGCGGGCAAAGGCTGCGTTGCCCGCCCCCGGTGCGATCAAGGGATGAGCAGCGCGGCGGCCCCGACGATGCCCAGCGACCGGGCGATTTCGGTCACTCCGGTGACCTTGCTGTCGTAACAGGCCACGGCATCACCTGGCAGAACATAGGGGTCGAAGTCGTCACGGTCTCCGCGCCGCAGCAGCTTTTCGATATTGCGCTCGATCACGACCGAGGATCCGGTCACTGGGTTGCGCGTGAACAACACTGCGCTGCGGTTGGCGTTTGTCGTCTTCGACCCGCCGACGCAGTTGCTGTCGACCACGGCCTGCAGGAAACGGGTGCCATAAGGCACTTCACGCACGTCGCGCCCGATGGCGGATTCTGCATTGCCCGCGGCCGGTTGGGTCAGGTTCGACATGTATAGCGTCACGCCGGGCGGGCTGATCGGGCTGGGGCGCATCAGCGCGTCCTGGAAGCAGCCGCGGCTGTTGACCACGATCTGGTCGCCGGTCAGCAGCATGATGTCGGTCGGGTCCGATCCTTCGAACACGCCGCGCAGATCCATGCGATAGATGCGCCCCTGGCGGTGCAGTTCGACCGCTGACAGATCGGCATCCGGCCGCACCCCGCCCGCGGCCCGCAGCGCCACCGAAAGGTTGCGGCCCTCGGTCGAGGCCCCCAGCGCGCCCTGGCGCCGACGGTCAAGGGAGTCGCCCGGAACTCCGCCGATCTCGACCGAGTGCGGCTCGAACACCGCGCCGCGGACACCCACTGTCACTGAGGCGAAATCGCTGACTCGCACGGTCACGCGGGGTTCGGCGTCATAGAACTGGGCCGCAACCAGAACGCGGGCCACCTCTTGTTCGACTTGCTCGGTGGTGCGGCCCTGGGCGCGCACGGGCGGCAGGTAGGGCAGCTTGAGGTCTCCGTCACGCGAAACGACATAAGCGTCGCTCAGCAGGTCGTCCCCTTCGATGGTGATCTGGACCATGTCGTTGCGCGACATTTTCTCGCCCAGCAAGGGGCTGAGCGCCGGTTGCGACCATTTCGCATAGGTATTTGCGCCGTGATCGCCGGCCTGCGGCATGCAGGTCTGGCCGTTCATCGCGGCGGCCTGCAGCAATTGCGTATCGCCCCGCCGACGACCGGGTTCGCGATATTGCGCCTGATAACTTTCGCCGCGCGATACGGCTTCGATGTTGCGCGGGGTCTGCATGCTGCTGCACCCCAGCAGGGTTGAGGCGCTGACGGCCGTAATAAGGAAGGTCTTGAAATTCATGGTCATTTTCATCTCCTGATCTGTCACAGAAGATAAACCGCGCCGCGCGCCCTGCGTCAGTCCGGCATCGGGATGGCGGTTTGTCCCATTCGGATAGGTCCCTCTCCGAACGGTCCCCTGCCCCGTCCGACCGCGTCCGGGACACAGACCCTGGCCACCCGTACAACAGAACCAACAACTGTTTTTCGGGATAACGGCGTCATGACGCACAGCTTTGCACGATCAGGGTTCCTACAGCATCTTTTGGCCTACACCGCCTCCGAAGTGGCGGCCAAGGCGTCGCGCCTGGTCGTCGTGGTGGCCGTTGCCCGTACCCTCAGCCCCGAAGCGATCGGTCTGGCCGCAGCAGCTCTGGCGGCGGGCGACATCCTCAAGGCGCTGACCGAGAATGGGGTGAACCAGCGTATCATTCAGGCTCCGTCCGAGGAGTTGGCGCGGCGGTGCAACACGGCGCACCGCATCTTCTGGGTCTGGTGCGCGGGGCTGTGCCTGCTGCAACTGGCGGTCGCGGCGGCGCTGTTCATCATGGGCCACACCATGCTGGCGATGCTGCTGGCGGTGCTGGCCGGGGAATACCTGTTCATGCCGGCGGGCCTGGTTCAGGCCGCACTGGCAATGCGCGAGGGCAAGCTGCAGCAGACCGCCGCGATCGCCGGCGGGCAAGTCGTGGGGGCCAACGCCCTGACGGCGCTGCTGGCGGTGGTCTGGGCTTCGCCCCTGGCGCTGGTCCTTCCGCGCCTGCTGACTGCACCTGTCTGGCTGGTGCTGATGCGCCGCCTGCGTCGGTGGTCGCCTGATCGTCAGGCCGGGTTTGCAGCCTTGAAACCTTTCGTGGTCTACGGCTGGGCCGTTCTGGGCGTCGAACTGGTCAAGGTTCTGCGCCTGCAGGCAGACAAGCTGGTGGTGGGCGCGATGATGGGCGCAGAGGCGCTTGGCATCTATTTCATGGCTTTCAATGCGGGGCTTGGGCTGGCCACTTCGTTCACGCAAGCCTTCTCGGTCGTTCTGTTCCCGCATCTGTGCGCGGCCGAGGACAAGCATGGGGCGCTGCGCCACGGGCTGGGCCTGTCGCTGCTGATCCTGACGCCGCTGGTTTTGCTGCAGGCGGCGCTGGCCCCGGTCTATGTGCCGCTGCTTCTGGGACAGGGCTGGGCCGAGATCGCCCCGGTGGTGTCGGTTCTGTGCCTGGCGGCCCTGCCGACGGTGATCTGGTCGGCGGTCGCCGGATGGCTGCGGTCGGAAAACCGCCCCGTCACGGAATTGCGGGTCAGCACGGTTCTGGCCGTGGGCCTGATCGCCAACACGGCCCTGATGGCGCCGCTGGGCCTGTTGCCCGTCGCCGTCGGGTATGTCTGCACCTGCAGCGCCATCATGCTGGCCGCATCCTGGACGCTGCTGCCGCGGGGTTTTGCAATCACTCAGGAGGCGCGCGCCCAATGACCCGGTTTTCCATCATCGTTCCCTTCCACAATGACGCGGCAACCATTGCCGCCACCCTGAACAGCCTGCTGGGGCAGAGCTTTGCCGATTTCGAACTCATCTGCGTGGGCGACAAGCCCTCGCGCCAGACGACCGAAGCTGTCCGGCAATTCTGCGCGCGGGACACCCGGGTGCGGGTTGAGGCCAATCCTAATCGCGGTCCCAGCTCTGCGCGCAACCATGGTGCGGCAGTGGCCTCGGGCGACATCCTCGCGTTCTGCGACGCGGATGACCTGTGGGTCACCCACAAGCTGGCCCAACTGGACCGGTTGTTTGCGGATACCAGCATTGATGCGGCCTATGGCCAGATCGGGTTCTTTTCCGAAACCCCCGGCGATTGTCCGACGCGCTCGACGGTTCCCACCGATCCGCTGACCATTCCGGACCTGCTGGCGGAAAATGCGGTGTGCACGATGTCGAACCTTGCAGTGCGCCGCCAGGTGTTCGCTGCCGTCGGCGGGTTGAGCCCGGCAGCGGTCCACAACGAAGATCTCGAGCTGCTGATCCGCTTGGCGGGCGAAGGCCACGTGATCACCGGGGTTGATCGCCTGCAGGTCTGGTACCGGACCAGCGGCAGCGGTCTGTCTTCGGACCTCGAGGCGATGCGGGCCGGGCGCGCACGGGCGGTTGCAACGGCGGCCCGCTACGGCGTCGCGCCGTCGCCCGCGTCCGAGGCGATCTATTTGCGGTATCTGGCCCGGCGCGCGCTACGTCTGGGCGCGGAACCGTCGATGGCCCGCGCCTATGCCCGCGCCGGACTGGCGCTGAGCGCGCGCAGCTTTCTCAACCCAATCCGCCGCGGTGTACCCACTGCACTTGGCGCGGCACTGGCCCCCGCCCTGCCCCGCCCGATCCGTCAAGCGCTGTTTGCCCGCTGATCCCAACCAGGAGACCCAAAATGCCCCAGGCATCCATCATCGTTCCCGCCTACAACACCGCCGCGACCCTGGCCGAGACTCTGGCCTCGCTTCTGTCGCAGACCCATGATGATTTCGAAATCATCATCGTGGATGACGGCTCGCAGGACGAAACACCCGCCATTGCCCGCGCCCATGCGACCGACCCAAAAGTGCGGGTGATCCGGCAGGAAAACCGCGGCCTCGCCGGGGCGCGCAATACCGGCATCGCGGCCGCGCGGGGAGAGTTCGTTGGCTTTTGCGACGCCGACGATCTGTGGCTGCCCGAAAAGCTGGTCACCCATGTGCGCCACCTGCAGGCCGAACCCGACGTTGCGATCAGCTATTCCGGCAGTGCCATGGTCGACGAGGGTGGTCGGTTGATGCGCGTCCGCCAGTCGCCGCGCCTGCGGGACGTGACGGCGGCACATGTCCTGAAACGCAACCCGATCGGCAATGGATCAGCAGCGGTGATGCGCAAATCCGCCTTGCTCGATCTGGCCTACCGACCGGCGTTCGAAACCAAGCGCGACTGGGTCTTTGACGAAACCTTTCGTCAGTCCGAGGACATCGAATGCTGGCTGCGGCTGATGCTGACGACGGATTGGCAAATCGGAGGCGTACCGGGGTTGCTGACCCGCTACCGGATCCATGCGACGGGCCTGTCGGCGGCCTTGGACCGGCAGTTGCAGGCGTGGGAGCGGATGGTTGACAAGCTGCGTCCGCTGAACCCCGAATTTTTTGCCCGGCACGAGGCGGCGGCGCGCGCCTATCAGCTGCGCTATCTTGCGCGCCGCGCGGTCAGCAATCTGGATGCGCACAAGGCTTGGGAGCTTGCGCAGCGGTCGGTTTCAACCAGCGCCCGGCCCCTGATCGAAGAACCCGCCAAAACGCTGACCACCATCATCGCGGCTGCAGCCCTGCGCGCGGTCGGGCCGGCGCCTGTTGTTCAAGCCGGTCGCCTCATGCGCCGCCAGACTTCCATCTGAACCGAGGTTTCCAAATGTCCAAGATCACCGTTCTTCACCTTGTTGATGACACCACGGCCGGTGGGGTCATGCGTATGCTCGACCATCTTGCGCAGCTGCCCGAACTGGCCGATGAAGTCCACCAAGAGGTTCGCCCGGTCAAGCGGACCGCCTTCAGCTGGGGCAGTTTCGACGCGGATGTCATCGTGTGCCACATCGCCCCCGGCTGGCGTTGCCTGCCGGCTTTCTCGGCCTTGCGGGCGATGCATCCCACCACGCGGTTGGTGCATGTCGAACACAGCTATACTCGGTCTTTCACCGCCTTGAACGTGCCGCACAAGCGGCGGTTCTTTGCGATGCTGCGCGTGACCTATTCGTTGTTCGATCAGGTCATCGCCGTCAGCAGGGCGCAGGCCGGTTGGATGGCGGAACGTCGGTTGGCGCCCGCATCCAAGCTGAGCGTGATCTCGCCGCAGGTTGACCTGAGCGCAGTTGCGCGCGCAGCCGGGCCGGTCGAGGCGGCCCGGGTCATCGGTGCGATCGGACGGCTCGAGCCGCAGAAAGGCTTCGATCTGCTGATCGAAGGATTTCGCATGTGCCCCAACCCCGATGCACGGCTTGTGATCTTTGGTGAAGGCAGCCAGCGCGACCGCCTTGCAGCCTTGGCCGCAGGTGACCGGCGGATCGAGTTTCGGGGCCACGCCGACGACCCGGCCGAAGCCTATCGGGTCGTGGACGTGGTGGCGATGCCCTCGCGATGGGAGGCCTACGGGCTGGTGGCGGATGAGGCGCGCGCGGCGCGGCGTCCGGTCATCGTCAGCATGGTCGACGGTCTGCGTGACCGGATCGGGGCAAGCGGCGTGATCCCGTGCGGGTCCGATCCCAAGGCGTGGCGCAACTCGATCGAGGCGGTTCTGGCGGGTACGCCTCCGGTGGTTCCTGTCCTTGCGCCCAAGGCTGATAGATCCCGCTATGCACAGCGGTGGCAGCAGGTGTTCGACCCGGCCAAACGGTTGTGAGGGCGGCGTGGCCACGGCTACGGCAAGGGGCGCCACAAGAACCAGCGGCAATGTCCTGGCGGGTTTTGCGTGTGCGTGTTGGCCAGGCGACCAAAG
>NZ_JBXWSK010000057.1:0-21197 GCF_059613385.1 Ruegeria sp. BHSA162 | reverse complement strand
AACGACTGTGTCAGCATTTCGCCAGACACAATCACGCGCGCTGTGCCGCCTTCCTGTTCGACTGCAATCGAGGGTTTCGTCATGCCGGTATCAGACGGGAAACCGTTCCTGGCCGCAATGGCTTTGTTCAACCGGGCGGCGATTTGGGTGCGGGGGTTACCGGTTTGCACGGCCCCGGTCGCCCTAGAGGCGAGAATTGGCGCAAAACCGGTTGCCTGCCCGAGGGAACCCCGACACAGTCCGCACCGTCGAACACCAGTTTTCCAATGGGAATCACGGCATGAGCCAAGCAGGAAACGTTCTTTTCATCATCATCGACCAATTGCGGGCCGATTGTCTGCGCGGTGCTCTGGCTGATCATGTCAACCTGCCCAATCTGCGCGCCTTCATGGACGAGGCCGTTTCGTTCGACCGGCATTTTTCCGTAACCAATCCCTGCGGACCGTCCCGCGCTTCTATCCTGACCGGGCAATACGCGATGAACCATCGTTCGGTCCGCAATGGCACGCCGCTGCGCCATGACACTCCGAACATCGCGACCGAGATGCGAAAAGCCGGCTATCTGCCGATGCTGTTCGGCTATACGGACACCTCGGCCGATCCACGGGTTCATCATCCGAATGATCCGTCGGTGAAGACCTACGAAAATCCGATGCACGGGTTTCACGAAGTACTCGAAATGCGCCTTGAGGAGTCCTATCCTTGGCGTTCCTACTTGATGCGCCGGGGATACGAGTTTGAAGACTACTGGGATCTCTACAAGCCGGTTTCGCCGGATGGGTCGGCCCCAAAATTGAACGACCCGGCCCTCTACACGGCCGAGGACAGCGACACCGCATTTCTGACCAACGGTTTTCTGGACGGAATTGCCGCCTATCGGAACTCGGGATGGTTCGCGCATTTGACGTATATCCGTCCGCATCCGCCACTGGTGGCCCCCGCGCCCTACAACCGGATGTACGATCCGAACGCGTTGCCTTTGCCAACCCGTCTGCCCGGCCCCGAGGACGAAAAGGCCATACACCCGTTCTTTGGACCCGCTCTGGACTCGAATACTCCAAACGACTGCGTGCAAGGTTTTGCCGAGGTGGAGCCGACGGATGAGAACACGCAGACCCTGCGGGCCGTCTATCTTGGATTGGCAACTGAGGTTGACCATCATATCGGCCGGGTCATCCGCTTTCTCAAGGACAGCGGCCAGTACGATGACACGCTGGTGGTGATCACCGCGGATCATGGCGAGATGCTGGGCGATCATTATTCCTGGGGCAAAATGTCGGTGTATGACCCGGCTTACCACACGCCGCTGATCATTCGTACGCCTGGCAATGCTCAGATGGCCGGCCAGCGTGTCGAAGTGCCGACCGAGTCAATTGATGTCGCGCCCACGATCCTGGACTGGGTTGGGCAAGAGATCCCGAACTCGATGGATGGTCGATCCTTGCTGCCGCTGCTGCGTGGTGCCGCGCCACAGGACTGGCGCCGGTATTCCTTCAGTGAGCTGGACTTTGCCGATCCGCTGACGCCCACTCAGTTTCAGAGGGAACTAGGGACGGGTAACAGCGACTCGTGTCTGGGCATCCTGCGTGACGAACGCTTTACCCTGGTCGAGTTTGCAGCCGACCTGCCGCCGTTGTTGTTCGACCATCATGGTCGGGGCGAGGCCGAGAATGTCGCCGCAAACCCTGAGTACACAGCTGATTTGGCGCGGCTTGGTCGTGAAATGCTGCGCCACCGTATGCGGAACATGGATCATTCCCTGTCCCTGCATTCCGTGACATCGCAGGGGCCGAAATCAGTGCGGAGGTTCGATTGATCCAGGCGGTTGCCGACGATTTTACTAACCTGTGCCGCCGCTGGCGGACACAGTTCCGCGCGGCTCGGACGCCAAACAAATCCAGATAATTCAATGGACAAACGGTTTCCGTGGGGTATCGTGACCTTGGAATTTCCCGCGCTGATCGCACTCGTCCGGGCCTCCGGACAACTGACGTTCAGGGTGGACTGAGCGACGCAACAAACCCGAAAGGCGCAGTATGGTCGATTGGCTGGTGAATATCCTGCAAACCTATCCGGAACTGGCTGTCTTCCTCGCCATCGGCATCGGGTTTTTGGTCGGACCAATCAAGGTCATGGGGTTCAGCCTGGGTTCGGTCACGGGCACCCTGTTGGCGGCCGTCGTGATCGGGCAGGCACAGATCAGTATCGATTCAGCGGTGAAGTCCACCTTCTTCATCCTGTTCATCTTCGCAGTTGGTTACGGCGTTGGGCCGCAGTTCATTCGCGGCCTCAAGGTTGACGGCGCGCGCGAGGTGCTTTTTGCGCTAAGTGTTTTAGCCCTGTGTCTGATCGTTCCGGTCGTGTCGGCCAAGATCGCCGGGCTCGAGCTTGGCTACGCCGCGGGCCTGTATGCCGGCTCGCAAACGATTTCTGCGGCGATCGGAGTGGCGACGGACCAGATCAACCAGTTGGGTTTGTCGGCCGAGCAGGCCAAAACCTATTCCAACCAGATCCCGGTCGCCTATGCGGTGACATATATCTACGGCACGATCGGGTCGGCGATCATTCTGGCCAAGATCGGCCCCCGCCTGATCGGTGTCGATCTGGTGGCAGCCTGCAAGGAATACGAGGCCAAGCTGAGTGGCGGCGAGGATGTCGAGACCGGAAACGGCATCGTTTCGGCCTATCGCGCGATCGAGGCGCGCGCCTTTGAGATTCCCGAAGGCAGCGAATTGCTCGGCCAGCCGGTCAAGGACCTTTTGCCCGGTGTTCGCGTCTATGCCGAACGCCTCAGCCGAGGTGGCAAGATCGTCGAGGTTGACGCGGACACGGTGCTGCAAGCGGGTGATGTCGTGATGTTCTCAGGCCGGCGCGGTGATCTTGTCGGAGCGCTCGAGCCCAGCCTCAAGGAAGCGGATGCGCCCGAGCTGCTGAGTATCCCATCGGAAAAACTGGACGTTTTGATCACAAGCAAGGACGTGCACGGCAAGACATTGGATGACCTCAGCAAGATGCCTCAGGCCCGTGGTGTGTATGTGTCCAAGCTGACGCGGAACATGATTGATCTGCCGCTGCTGCCGGGCACGGTTCTGCACCGCGGCGACATTCTGACCATTCTGGGCAGCAAGCGACATGTCGAGGCGGCCATCGCCGAAATCGGGTACGCCGACCGGCCCGTTGACACGACCGATCTGGCCTTTGTCGGCTGGGGCATCTTCATCGGGGGTGTCATCGGCACGCTTGCAATTACAATGGGCGGTTTTCCGATCAGCCTGTCGACCACTGGTGGCGCGTTGCTGGCCGGGCTGCTGCTGGGGTGGCTGCGTACCGTTCACCCGACCTTCGGTCGCATTCCCGCACCGTCGCTGTGGTTGATGAATACGCTGGGCCTGAATGTCTTCATCGCGGTCATCGGGATATCGGCCGGGCCCGGTTTCGTGGCCGGTTTGCAGCAGGCAGGCATCGCGCTGTTGTTATGGGGTATTGTGGCCACGTCTTTGCCGATGATTTTCTCGGTTTATGTCGGGCACTACATATTCAAGTTTCATCCCGCCATCCTGTTTGGCGCCTGCGCGGGGGCCCGCACTACGACGGCGGCGCTCGGCATGATCCAGGAGGCCGCGCAAAGCCGGATTCCGGCCCTGGGCTACGGCATGCCCTACGCGATCGGAAACACCCTGCTGACGATATTCGGGATGGTCGTCGTTTTGATCCTCAGTTGATTTGGAAAGGTCTTGAGTCATGGACAGATTGAAGCTGCACGATTACGAAGCCCTCAGCCCCTTTCAGATCAAGGACGAGCTGATTAAGCTGGCCTCGGTCGAGGCGCGCAAATCCAACAGCGCCTTTTTGAATGCCGGCCGGGGCAATCCCAATTGGGTCGCCACCCGCCCGCGTGAAGCTTTCTTTGCGCTTGGCCAGTTTGCCGTGACCGAGTCGCGCCGCGTCATGAATCATCCGGCGGGCCTTGGGGGGATGCCGGCAATGGCAGGTTGCCATGACCGTCTGTTGGAGTGGGGCAGGGCCAATTCCGAGATGCCGGGCGCCGACACGCTTTTGGATGTGATCGACCACGCCATCCGGGCCTTTGGTTTCGACGCTGACGAATTCGTGCACGAACTGACGGACTCGATCATCGGCGACAACTACCCTGTTCCCGACCGTATTCTTAAGCACAACGCCGCCATCGCCCACGAATACCTGATGTGGGCCATGTGTGTCGGGCACCGTCCCGATGCGCAGTTCGACCTGTTTGCGGTGGAAGGCGGCACGGCGGCCATGTGCTATATCTTCAAATCGCTCAAGGCCAACCGGCTGTTGAACCCGGGCGACACGATCGCCCTGTGCACGCCGATCTTCACGCCCTACCTCGAAATGCCCGAACTTGAGGATTACAGCCTCGAGTCCGTTCACGTGGAAACGGACGAGGAAGATGGGTTCCAACTGACCGATGCTGCAGTCGAAAAGCTGAAGGACCCCAAGGTCAAGGCCTTCTTTCTGGTCAATCCGGGCAACCCGTCGTCGGTGGCCCTTAGCAATGCTTCTCTGCGCAAACTCGCGGATTTGGTCGAGAACCATAGGCCGGACCTGATTATCCTGACCGATGATGTGTACGGCACTTTCGTACATGATTTCACCTCGGTCATGGGCTACATGCCCCGCAACACGATCGGCGTTTATTCCTATTCGAAATATTTTGGCTGCACCGGTTGGCGGCTCGGCGTGATCGCCGTTGCGGAGGACAATATCTTCGACGAAAAGCTCGCCGCGCATCCTGCCGAGATCAAGCAGAAGCTCGACAAGCGTTACGGCACGCTCAGCCTGCACCCCAGCGAAATCAAATTCGTCGACAGGCTCGTGGCCGACAGCCGGGATGTGGCCCTGAACCACACTGCCGGATTGTCCCTGCCGCAGCAGGTCATGATGACGTTGTTCTCGCTCTGCGAGCTGGTCGACACTAAGAAAGCCTATCAGACCGCCTGTATCGAACTGGTGCATCGACGGTTCCACCTGCTGACCGAAGCCTTGGGGATCGAGGTCCAGCCGGGCGATCACTATGACGCCTACTACGGCATCATCGACTTCGAATTCTGGCTGCGCAAATACGTCGGCGAAGAGGTCGTGGACTGGATCAAGAAGAACGTCCACCCGTTGGACATCGCGTTCAAACTGGCCGAGGACTATGGGATCGTGCTGCTGAACGGCAGCGGTTTCGATGCGCCGAACTGGTCCGCCCGGGTGTCTTTCGCCAACTTGCCGGACGAGGCATACACCCAGATCGGCTGCGCCGTCCGTTCGGTCGCGCGCGGTTATGTGCAGGCCTATCGGGCGGCGAACAACAAGCCACTTCACGGTTGAATCGCCGTTAGCGGTCACGGTCATTTTCTGCGCCTGTGACATCGCAGATGTTGCGTTTTTCGGCTTTATTGATAAACCCGGGTAAATCTGAATCATCGGGAAAAATTATCTATAAAATGTCGGCTACATCGAACACCTGGACCCGCGAAACCGCTCAGGCCATCTATGACCTGCCGCTGATGGATCTTCTGTATCGGGCGCAGACCGTACATCGCGAGAATTTTGACCCCAACAAGGTGCAGATGTCGCGGCTTCTGTCGATCAAGACCGGCGGCTGCGCCGAGGATTGCGCCTATTGCTCGCAATCCGCACGCAACGGCTCCAAGCTGAGCGCCTCGAAACTGATCGAGGTCGAACGCGTTCTGGCCGAAGCTCGCAAGGCGCGCGACTCGGGCTCGACCCGGTTCTGTATGGGGGCGGCCTGGCGCGAGCCCAAGGATCGCGACATGGACGCGCTGGTCGCCATGATTGAAGGCGTCAAAGAAATGGGCATGGAAACCTGCATGACCCTGGGCATGCTGGACGACACCCAGGTGTTGCAGTTGCGCGATGCGGGGCTGGACTATTACAACCACAACATTGACACGTCCGAGCGTTACTACCCCGAGGTTATCACCACCCGCACCTTCGCCGACCGGATCGACACGCTGAACCGCGTGCGCGAGGCGGGGATGAAGGTCTGCTCGGGCGGGATTTTGGGCATGGGCGAAAACGGTGAGGACCGGATCGACATGCTGGTGACGCTGGCCAACCTGCCCGAGGCGCCGGACTCGGTTCCGATCAACATGCTGATGCCGCAGGCCGACACCCCGCTGGCTGACGCCAAGCCGATCGACCCGATCGATTTCGTGCGCATCATCGCGCTGGCTCGGATCATGATGCCGAAATCCCATGTCCGCCTGTCCGCTGGCCGCAGCGACATGAGCGACGAGATGCAGGCCATGTGCTTCTTTGCCGGTGCCAACTCGATCTTTGCTGGCGACACGCTGCTGACCGCCGAGAACCCCGAGGAAAGCAAGGACGCGATCCTGTTCGCCAAGCTGGGCATCCAGCCGATGGAGGCGGAGTCCGAGGCCCGCGTGGACGCGGCCGAATGACAGCGACCGCAAGGCTGGGCAATGCGCTGAAGGTGCTGGAAACGCGCCATCGGCTGCGCAGGCTTGCGCCCCGCACGGGGCTGGATTTCGCGTCCAACGACTATCTGGGCTTGGCCGGGTCCGACGTTCTGAAACGCGCGGCGCAGGGCGCTCTGGACCGGGGTGTTCCGCTGGGGTCGGGCGGGTCGCGCCTGCTGCGCGGCAACCATCCCGAGCACGAGGCGCTGGAAGCCGAAGCCGCCGCCTTTTTCGGCGCCGAGGCGGCGCTGTACATGGGCGGCGGGTTTCAGGCCAACCAGGCCATTTTCTCGTCTCTGCCCGCGGCCGGGGATCTGATCCTGCATGACGAGTTGGTCCATGCCAGCGCGCATGAAGGCATGCGCCTGGGTCGGGCCGAGACCCGTGGCTTTGCGCATAACGACATTTCGGCGGCCCGCGCGGTGCTGGCCGACTGGCGTGCGCAGGGCGGCACGGGCCAGGTCTGGATCGCGGTCGAAAGCGTCTATTCGATGGAGGGCGATCTGGCCCCGTTGACCGCCCTGGCCGAACTGGCCCGAACCGAGCAGGCAGTGCTAGTGGCGGACGAGGCCCATGCCACTGGCGTCTTCGGCTCGAATGGGCAAGGGCTGGCCCATGGGTTGGACGCCGAGGTGCTGACCCTGCACACCTGCGGCAAGGGGCTGGGCGCCAGCGGCGGGCTGATCTGCGGACCGCGTGAAATGATCGACACCCTGATCAACCGGGCACGGCCGTTCATCTTTGCGACAGCTCCGTCGCCATTGGACGCCGCCATCGTGCGGGGCGCGTTGCGGGCCGTGGGGCAGGACCCGGGCCTGACATTGTCCGCGCGCGACCGGATGGCCCATGCCCATGCCGAGGCCGCGCGTCTGTGCGGCCTGACCGGTTTTCACAGCCAGATCATGCCCGTCATCGTGGGCGAAGATGCGGCCACGATGGATCGCGCGGCGAAACTCCAGCAGCTGGGGTTTGACGTGCGCGGGATCCGCCCGCCCACCGTGCCGCGTGGCAGCTCGCGGCTGCGGGTCTCGATCACCGGCAACGTGGGCGCGCAGGACATCACGGCGGTGTTTCAGGCCATCGCCGAACAACAGGCAGGACCCGCATGACCACAGTGATCGTGACCGGAACCGACACCGGCGTCGGCAAAACCGTGTTTTCCGCCGGGCTGACCGCGGCCCTCGGGGCGCAGTACTGGAAACCCGTGCAATCGGGGCTTGAGGAGGAGACCGACAGCCAGATCGTGGCGCGCCTGTCCGGCCAACCGGTCTTGCCCGAGGCCTATCTGCTGAACCTGCCCGCCTCGCCGCACCTGTCGGCCGAGGCCGAGGGGGTCGAGATCGACCTTGACCGGCTGACCCTGCCGCAGACCGATGGCCCGCTGGTGGTCGAAGGGGCAGGGGGCGTCATGGTGCCGCTGACCCGGCAGGCCTACTACCTTGACCTGTTCGCCCGCTGGCAGGCGCCGGTGATACTGGTGGCCCGAACGGCCCTGGGCACGATCAACCACACGACCCTGTCGCTGATGGCGCTGCGCGGCGCCGGTTGCCCGGTGGTCGGTGTGGCCTTCATCGGAGGCCCCGAGCCCGAGGTCGAACAGACCATCATCCAGATGTCGCAGGTGCCCCACTTGGGACGCCTCGGCCGGATCGAGACTCTGGCGCCCGATACCCTGCGCCTCGCCTTCGAGGCGATCGACATGGACACGATCCGAGGTGCTCTGTGACCCCGCTGGAATTTGACGCCCGCCACCTGTGGCACCCCTATACGAACGTGGCCGACCCGGGCCCGATGCATCTGATCGACCAGGCCGAGGGCGTGTATCTGTACCGCGAGGATGGGGTGAAGATGATCGACGCCATGTCCTCGTGGTGGTGCGCCATCCATGGGCACCGTCACCCTGCGATCACCGCCGCCATGCAGCATCAGCTGGACCGGATGCCCCATGTCATGTTCGGCGGTCTGACCCACCGGCCCGCCATTGATCTTGGCCGCAAGATGGTGGCCCTGCTGCCCGAAGAGCTGGACCGGATCTTCTATTGCGACAGTGGCTCGGTCTCGATCGAGGTGGCGATGAAGATGGCGGTGCAGTTCCAGATGGCCCATGGCCGCACCGACAAGGTCGAGTTCGCCACGATCCGAGGCGGCTATCACGGCGACACCTGGAAGGCGATGAGCGTCTGCGACCCCGTCAACGGCATGCACGGGCTGTTCCGCGGCGCGCTGTCGATCCAGCACTTTCTGCCGCGCCCGTCCGTTCGCCTGAGCGACGATTGGCCCGAGGACCCGTCACAGAACGGGCTCGACGCCCTGGAACAATTGCTGCGGGACAAGGCGCACCGGCTGGCCGCGCTGGTGCTTGAACCGGTCGTGCAGGGCGCGGGCGGCATGTACTTCTATCACCGCGAGTTTCTGCGCCGGGCCAAAGCTCTGTGTCAGGCCCATGACGTTCTGGTGATCTTCGATGAAATCGCCACCGGATTCGGCCGCACCGGAGAGCTGTTTGCCACCACCCATGCGGGCGTGACGCCGGACATCATCTGTCTGGGCAAGGCGCTGACGGGGGGACATATCTCTTTTGCTGCGACCGTGACCACCGAACAGGTGGCCCATGGCATCGGCAACAGCGAGGCTGGCGTGTTCATGCACGGCCCCACTTACATGGCCAACCCTCTGGCCTGCGCCGCCGGCATCGCCAGCCTGGGGCTGCTTGAGGACGGCGGCTGGCAGGCCCGCGTGCGGGCCATCGAGGCGCAGATGAAGGCCGAACTGGAGCCGGCGCGCGGCCTGCCCGGCGTCGCCGATGTGCGGGTGCTGGGCGCCATCGGCGTGATCGAGATGGAGGACACCGTCGATCCGCGTGTCGCGCATCGGCGAGCGCCGGAAACCGGTGTCTGGCTGCGTCCCTTCGCGCGCAACATCTACTGTATGCCGCCCTATGTGATTTCAGGCGACGAACTGAGCCGGGTGACGGCGGCCATGGTCGAACTCGCGCGAGGCGACGCATGAGGCGGCACTGGCTGAACCGAGACGGCGCAGCGCAGTTGACGCTGGTCTTTGGCGGATGGGCGCTGGGGCCTGCGCTGTTTGCGGGCCTGACCGGGGCGGCGGATGTTCTGGTGGTTGACGACTATCGCAACCTCGATGACGCCCTGCCCGAAACCGGCGATTACGACACGGTCCGGCTGCTGGCCTATTCTTTCGGGGTCGCGTCGGCCGCGCATTGGCTGGCGGGTCACGGGCTGACCTGCGCGCGCCAGGTTGCGGTCAACGGTACGCTGTTTCCGGCGGATGCGGACCGGGGCATCGCGCCCGAGACGGTAGCAGCCACGGCCGATGGTCTGAGCGCGGCCAGCTTTGCCCGGTTCTGCCGCCGGGCCGGGCTGGATGGCCCCGCGCCCGGGATCGGTTTCGCCGCGGCGGCCGAGGAACTGCGGGCCATCGCGGCGCGCGGACCTGCGCCCGATCCCGGGTTCGACCGGGTCTGGATTTCCGCCTCGGACCGCATCGTGCCGACGGCCGCGCAGGAAATGGCCTGGGGCCAATCGGACACCGTGCGCCGCATCCCCGGCCCGCACCAGCCTTTCGCGGCGGGGCAGACCTGGGCGGAGTGGTTCGCATGAACGCCATGCCGACGGACCGCATCCGGCGCAGTTTCAGCCGCAGCTTCGGCAGCTATCACTGCGCCGCTGGCCCGCAGGCCCGGATCGCCCGCGCGTTGGCGCAGCGGCTGGTCGATCTCGGGGCACCCCGCCAGTTTGGCACCCTGTTCGAAATCGGCTGCGGCACCGGCCATCTGACCGAGGCGCTGCACCAGCAGTTTTCGTTCACCCGGTCCACGCTCAACGACCTGATGGCCGAGGCCCGGGACACCGCGCGGCGATGGGGCGCGGATTTCCTGCAAGGCGATATCCGAAATGTGACATGGCCTGCGCTGCCCGACCTGATCGCCTCGGCCTCGACGGTCCAATGGCTGGACGATCCGGCGGCGGTGGTTCGCCGCGCGATGCACGAGGTCGCACCCGAAGGCTGGGTGGCCATTTCGGGATTCGGCCCGGACCAGTACGCCGAGCTTTCCGCGCTGGGGTCGGCCGCCCGCGCGCCCGGCTTGTGCGCCCCTGATGATCTGGCCGCAGGCATCGGCCCCGAGGTTGAAATCCTTGACCTGTGGCAGGATCGGCAACCGCTGTGGTTCGACACGCCGTTGGACGTGCTGCGCCACCTGCGTGAGACCGGGGTGAACGGCCGTGCGGCGCAGGTCTGGACCCGCGCCGACCTGACCGATTTCAGCACACGCTATCGCGCCGCGTTTTCCGGCCCCGAAGGCGTGCGCCTGACCTATCACCCCGTCTGGATTATCGCCCGCAAACCCGGTTAGGGGCCAACCGGTCGCATCCGGCCCCCCTACACCTGCCCGAAAACTGGTGATAGGCCTGTGCCCAGGGGAGGATCGGCTTGGACATTTCCGAACAGCGCATCAAAGAGATGACCACCGCAGGGCTGAACCTGATCGGTCAGGCCCTGTCGATCTATGACGACAAGCTGCGCCTTGTGGTCAGCAACAAGCGCTTTCAGGAAATGTTCGACCTGCCCGAAGCCCTGGTGCAGCCCGGTGCGCTGTTCAGCGACACGATCCATTTTCTGGCCAGCCGGGGCGAATATGGCCACGATCAATCGGTCGAGGATCTGGTCAGCGTCCGGGTCGAACAGGCCTTGGCGTTCGAGCCGCACTACATGGAGCGCGTGCGCCCCAACGGACAGGTGATCTCGATTGAGGGCGCGCCGCTGCCCACCGGTGGCTGGGTTGCCGTCTATACCGACATCACCAGCACCAAGCGGGTCGAAGAGCTGCTGCGCAGCCGGTCTGAGGAGCTGTCGGACCAGTTGCTGAGCCATGCCGAAGAGCTTTCGGCGACCAACCGGCAACTGGCGGCCACGATCAGCGCGCTGGAAGAGGCCAAGCGCCAGCTGACCGAGATCGAAGCGCGCACCCGCATGACCACCGAGATGATGCCGGCCCATATCGCGCATCTGGATGCTGAGGGGCGGTACGACTATTCCAACCGGCGGCTCAGTTCGGTCCTGCCGGGGCGGCCGTCGGACATCCTGGGGCTGCACATCTCGCAGGCGCTCGGCGCGCATGCCTACGAGCGGGTCCGGCCGCATCTGCAACAGGCCTATGGCGGGCAGGCCTCGGTGTTCGAATTCACCGAGGATCAAGATTCGCGCCGTATCCGTGTTTCGTTCACGCCCGATGGCACGGGCGGCGTCTATATCATGTCGGTGGACATCACCGAGGAAACACAGGCCCGCGTGGCCCTGCAGCAGACTCGACGCCGGGCGATGGCCGCGCAAATGACCAGCGGGCTGGCGCATGATTTCTCGAATCTGTTGACCATCATCCTGGGCATGCAGGCCAAACTGGAGAAGATGGACCTACCCGAAGACGCCGCCGAGCTTGTCGCAGCAACCCAGCAGACCGCGCGCCGCGGCGGGCAATTGCTGAACCGCATCGCCGACATGACCGGCAATCGCACTCCGCAGCCACAGGCCACCGACATGCGCGGCTTGCTTGAGGATCTGCGGGTGCTGGCCTCGCCTTCGCTTCCGCGTGGGGTGGGGCTGTCGGTGGTCAACACCCTGCCGGACGAGGCGCTGATGCTGGACCCGGGCATGGTTCAGGACGCGTTGTTGAACCTGGTGCTGAACGCCCGCGACGCCTGCGGCAGCAGCGGGCAGATTACCATCAGTGCCCATGCGATCGGCCGGATCTGGGTGGAAATCACCGTATCCGATACCGGTCCGGGGTTTTCGCCGGATGCGCTGGACAAGGCGTTGAACCCGTTTTTCACCACCAAGGGCAGCAAGGGGTCGGGGCTGGGCCTGCCGATGGTCTATGACACGGTCAAGCTGGCAGGCGGAGACCTGCAACTGCGCAATACGCCCTCGGGCGCATCCGTGATGCTGCGGCTGCCCTACCGGCCCGCTCCGCCTGTCCAGTCGGGCCTGGCGCTGCTGGTCGAAGACAGCGACGACTTGCGCCACCAGTTCCGCGACATGCTGGTCGATCTGGGCCTGTCGGTGATCGAGGCGACCTCGGCGGATGAGGCGCTGGTCCTGGCCACCAGCCTGGACGATATCTCGGTGATCCTGTCGGACATCCGGCTGGAGGGCGCTGCCACCGGCATTGATCTGGTCGAACGGCTTGCTCTGCCAATTCCGGTGATCCTGATGACCTCGCTACCCTATGATGACCCGCTGCACCGTCAGGCTCTTGCCAAGGCGCCGGTCCTGCGCAAACCCTTCACCCGCGCGCAATTGTCCGCGCTGATCCGAACCGAGGCCGCCTGATGACCCAACCCCTGGTGACCATTCTGGACGACGAACCCGAGATCCGCCGGATTCTGACCGAAGCGCTGGAGGATGCCGGGTTTAGAACGCAGAGTTTTGCCCGCGCCCGCGAATTCGAAGCGTCACTGAAACGGGTTACGCCGGATGTCTGCCTGGTGGACTTGTCGCTGCCGGATACAGACGGGTTGGCGCTGGTGCATCGGCTGGCGCTGGAACAGGGGGCGGCGGTCATCATCATCTCGGGGCGGGCACAGGTACAGGACCGGGTGACGGGGCTGGAGTTGGGGGCAGATGACTACATCACCAAACCCTTTGACCCGGCTGAGGTGGTGGCCCGCATCCGCGCCCGTCTGCGTGCGCCCAAGGCACAGCAACACCATTCGGATGTGGCTCGGTTCAACGGCTGGACTGCCTATTTCGATCGCTATGTGTTGCTGTCCGATACCGGCGCTGAAACACCGTTTAGCCATGCCGAAGGCGAAGTGTTGCGGTTGTTCCTGGAAAGCCCCAAACGCCTGATCAGCCGCGCGCAGATGCAGGAAACACTGGGTGGCGCAGCCGGTGAAAGCTTTGACAGGGCGATGGACGTGCGTATTTCGCGCCTGCGCACGAAGCTTGGTGAAGACCCGAAAAACCCGCGCCTTATCAAGACGATATACGGCGCGGGGTATATTTTTCTGGGGGATGTCGCATGGGATTGACCAATTCCGCCGGTTGAATTCGACTTGCACGACGCCGAACCAGACCACTGGTGACGCGGTCTGGTTTCTTGGGCTGCCTCTGGAAATCCGGCTGAAGTGACCTTAACTTCTGCCGGCTACACTTTGCGGTGCGGTATTGAAGCGCGTAACTATGGCAGCTTGCAAACTCTGCGCTGACGCGCAAGAAAGCGTCAGCTTGATTTGGAGACCCTTATGATCAGGAAAACCTGGGCCAAGTGGCGATCCGGCCATATCGGTCGGCTGGTGGGCGACAGCCTGCGGGCACAAGGCAAGAAATATGCGGTTGCCATGTTTGCCATGATGATCGTCGCCGCGACCACCGCAGGGACGGCTTGGATGATGGAAAACATCGTCGATGCCATGACGTCGCCTGACATGCGGTCTCAGGTTCATATCATCGCGTCGGCAGTAATCGTGCTGTTCCTGGTCAAGGCGCTGGCTTCTTACGTCCAGTCCGTGTTTCTGGCTCGCGCTGGCAACCGCATCATCGCCGAGCAGCAGGAGAAGCTGTACAAAAAACTGCTTCGGCGTGGGGTGGATTTCTTTTCCAAAAGCGAGTCTTCGGACCTTCTGATGCGTGTGACCCGGGGCGCGGGGGCAGCGCGGACGCTGGTCGACGTGATCGTGACCACGTTCGTTCGGGATGCGCTGACGCTCGTGGGTCTCATTTTTGTGATGGTCTACCAGCAGCCTGTGCTTTCGGGGCTGTTTTTCATTGTTGGGCCGGTCGCGCTGCTGAGCGTGCGCTATCTTTTGAAAAGCGTCCGCTCGATCATGCAATCCGAGCTCAAATCACTGGCCGAAATCATCCGGGTTCTGCAGGAAACATCGGCCGGGATTAAAATCATCAAGGTCTTCGCACTAGAAGATCGAATGACCGAGCGGATGAACTCTGCCATAAGAAGCGTTGAAAAACGCTCGAACGAAATTGCCAAGCTGCAGTCCATCGCCAGCCCAATGATGGAATTTCTGGCCGGTGTAGCAGTTGCCGGCGTGTTGGTCGTCAGCACAATGGGAATTGCCGGAACTGAACCGCCGACCGCGGGTCAGCTGATGTCCTTCATCACGGCGCTTCTGATGGCCTATGAACCGGCCAAGCGGCTGTCCCGGATGCGGGTGACCATCGAATCCACGTTGGTTCCGATCGAGATGATGTTCGAACTGCTGGATCAGGAAGACCCAATGCGCGAAAGCCCGCAACCGCAAGAGCTGCGGTCCGGTCCGGGCGAGGTACGCCTGCGGAACGTCACCTTTGGCTACAGCGGTGGTATGCCGGTGATCAATGGAATGAACCTGACCTTCGAGGCTGGAAAGACAACCGCTCTGGTGGGGCAGTCGGGTGGAGGCAAGTCTACCATCTTCGGCCTCATCATGCGGTTCTACGATCCTGACCAAGGCTATGTCGAGATCGACGGACAGAATTTGCAGGATGTCAGCTTTGCCTCGTTGCGGCGCAAGATTTCTTATGTTGGCCAGGATACGTTTTTGTTCTCCGCGACGGTCATGGAAAACCTCCGATACGCCCGTCCCGATGCGACCGAGGACGAGATTCGCGATGCGGCCAAAGCCGCGCATGCGCATGACTTCATCATGTCGCTGCCCAAGGGATACGACACCGAAGTCGGAGAGAACGGTGCGTTTCTGTCGGGAGGGCAGAAACAGCGTCTGGCAATTGCCCGAGCCATTCTTCGGAAGGCTGAAATTCTGCTGCTCGACGAAGCCACCAGCGCGCTGGATGCCGAGTCCGAGGCTCTGGTGAAGCAGGCGTTGGATAAGCTGACGGAGAACGTGACCACGATCGTCATCGCTCACCGTCTGTCGACCGTACTTGAGGCAGACAAGATCATGGTTGTCCAGGATGGTCAGGTGATCGAACAGGGCAAGTTGGATGAGTTGATGGAACAGAATGGCAGCTTCCGCCGCCTGTTCGATCAGCAATTCAAGACACCGGCTGCATAATCAATCCCGCAAAGCCTGGTTCTTTACCTTGAGAACAGGCTGGATGAGATAGTCGAGAACGGTCTTCCGGCCGGCCAGAATGTCAACTTGTGCGATCATCCCCGGAATGATCTCTACCGCCAAGCCATCGGCGTCCAACAAGGTGCCGCTGGTTCGGATTTCGACGACGAAGACTTCCTCGTCCTGCCGCTCTGATCGTGTAATCGTATCCGCACCGATGCGAACAATTTCGCCGTCCAGCGCGCCGTATCTGGCAAAATCATATGCGGTGATCTTGACCTTGACCTGCTGACCCGCGCGCAGGAATGCGATGTCGTCAGGACGGACGTAGGCTTCGACCAGCAGGTTGTCGTCCAGCGGAACGATTTCGACCAGATCCTCGCCGCTGCGGGCCAAACCGCCCAAAGTCGTGCGGTGGATTCGGTTTATGATGCCCCGGACTGGCGCACGAACCTGCGCGCGCGCCGCGCGGTTCTCCAACGCGGGCAGGGCGGGCTCAAGCGCCGCAAGCTGCGCAGTGGCAATGGCAAGATCGGTCAGTGCCGCGCTGCGAAACCGGCTTTTGGTAGCCGTGATGCGGTCATCGATTTCACTCAGCCCGGTTTCCAGACGGTTTGCCGCGGCCTCGGCCCTTACCTTGCGCCCCTTCCATTCCGCCTCGCTGCGTCGCAGGGCCAGCAGAGTTGTCGCAGGTTCCATCTTGCGGCGGACCAGAGGCTCCATCAAAGCGCGCTCTTCGGACAGGACCTTGAGTGTTTCTTCTGCAGTGACTCGGTCCACCAACCCCTCTTCCAATTCGCGCTGCCTCTGCTCACGTTGGCGTTCCAGAATGGCGATCTCGTCGGCCAACTCCGATTTTCGGCCGAGATAAAGAGCCGTTTCCGAGCGAACGACGTCCGGTGCTTGTTGCACAAGCTCGGGCTCGAACCGCAAATCGGATCCGTCAATTTCGGCCTGCAATCTCTTAATACGCGCCCTTAGTCCCAATGCCCTTTGCCGCTCGGCGTCCAGCTCGCTGCCGATTTGTGTCGCGTCCAATTCCAGCAGCAAAGCGTTCTTGTCGACGATCTGACCCTCTTGAACATGAACAGCTTGAAGAACCCCAGGTTCGGTTGCATCGATCACCTGAACGTCGCCAGAAGGCACAACGCGACCGTCCGCGCGAACCACATCGTCCAGTTCGGTGACGTAAGCCCATACGCCGGCGGTCAGCATGCAGCCCAACACGGCCAGCAGCAATACCGAACCGTGAAACCCCGAGCCGCCGTTAATCTCGCGGGCCAATTTTTCAAGGTCAGGATGCTGCGACATTCACGTGCCTCCGCGCGTCTTTGGCTCGTTTGGTGAGAACTGACTTGACGGCGTCAACGCCCACTTTGCCGTTTTCGATCACGATGACCCGGTCGACCAGTTCCAGCAGACTGGCCCGATGGGTAACGATGACCATAGTCGTATCCGCGGCCGCTGCCTTTAGCCGCTGAATGATGATTGCCTCGTTCTTGAGATCCGTCGCGCTGGTGGGTTCGTCCAGCAACAGGACGGGCGGCTGCCCGATCAGTGCCCGGGCTAGGGCGATGGTCTGACGTTGCCCGCCCGAGAGCCCCTCGCCACGTTCGGCCAGCATCAGATCGTACCCGCTGGGATGCCGCGATACAAAGTCTTCGACGCCCGAAATGCGCCCGGCCCGGATTAGATCCTCGTCGCGCGGGCGGACCGCACCGGCCATAATGTTTTCGCGGACCGAGCCCGAAAACAGCCAAATATCCTGCAGGACCGACCCAATGTTGCGCCGAAGGTCCCCCGGATCAATCTGGCGGATGTCAATCCCATCCAAAAGAACTGAACCGATACGGGGCTGGTACAATCCCAGAAGCAGTCTTGCGATGGTGCTTTTTCCTGATCCGATCCGCCCGAGAATCGCAACTTTTTCCCCCGGTTTGATGTCGAAGGACACGCCTTTCAGTGTGTCCTCATCCTGGTCTGGGTAGGCGAAATACACGTTGTTGAACGTGATACGCCCTTTGAAGTTGGAGCGGCTGATCCACGTGCGCCCCGACGGCCGCTCACTGTCGGCTTGCATCATTGCGTCTAGGTTCCGGTATGCACTGCGCGCCTGGTTGAACCGAGTCAGTGTTTGAGACAGCTGACCAAGAGGTGCCAAAGCCCGTCCGGTCAGCATCACTGAGGCGACCAAGGCGCCCATGCTGGTCAGGCCGTCCGCTATCAGAAAAACACCATAAAATACGATCAGGACCTGGGCCGCCTGCTGAGTGAAACCGGTCAGGTTCAATGCGAATTGAGTGATGGCACGCGACCGAACACTGTTGCCGGATTGTCGTTCGATCGCCTCTTCCCAGCGTCGCCGCATCGTGCCGGCCGCAGTGGTCGTCTTGATCGTTTCCAGACCGGCCAGAGTTTCGATCAGCACGGATTGCTTTGACTGGCCATCCAAAAAACTGCTTTCCGCCAAGCGGGACAAAAGCGGCTGAATGGCGAGCCCGGCGATCAGCACGACTGGTACGGCGAGAGCTGGGATCAGAACCAGCGGTCCGCCGACCATGTAGATCGTAAGCAAAAACAGACCGATGAACGGCAAATCAACCACCATGACCAGCGTAGCCGACGTGAAGAACTCGCGGAGTGTTTCGAACTCACGCACCGTGTTCGCCATGGCGCCGGTCGATCCGGTTCGGGACTTCATCTGGATATTCAGAAGTTGATCGAAAACACGCCGACCCATCAACATGTCCGCATTCTGTCCTGCCCTGTCGATGAAACTGGCGCGCAGGATCTTCAGCACAAAATCAAAAAACAGCGCGATGCCGACACCGATGGTCAAGGCGACCAGAGATTCCACGGCTTCATTTGGCAGAACCCGGTCATAAACGGTCATGATGAAAACCGAGGTTGAAAGCCCCAGGATATTGGTCAGAGCCGCGGCCAGAGCAACCTGCAAGTACGACCAACGATTGGCCACAAGCGCTGATCGGAACCAGTGACGGCTTGGTTGGCTTGGGTTGTTTTTGATTTCCTCGGAGTATGCTCGACGAAACAACATCGCATAGCCGGAATAGACGGCGTCGAGCTGGCATTCATCCATCTCACCAATGCTGTCTCCAAGCTCTGGGTCGTGGATCAACAGACGGCCAGACTTCGAACGGCCATGGTAGACCACGGCCCGCTGGTCCTCGAGCAACAGTATCGCCGGTGCGAGGCTGGGATCAAACTCCGACAGCCGGCGCGGCCCGAAGCCCGCCTGCAATCCATGGTCATGGGCCAGTGCGATCGCGTCCTGCACCTTCAACCCACCAGAGACCGAGGATTGGGCCGCCAAAAGGCTGGCTTTGGTCAATGGCCGGCCAAGCTCTGCCGCCACATGCAGCAGACATTCCTCAAAGTTGGTGAGGGGCAGGGATGTAGGAGGCTGGCTGCGTTGGGTCATGGTCAGTTGCCCCATGTTCTGAGCTGGATGCCGAGCAGATCAATGATGTCGCCCGTAAGGCTGAGCGCGGCGTAGTTCGTTAGGAAGAAATTCTGCTCCGCCAGGATCAGTCGCTCTTGGGCGTTCACAAAATCGCGCTGCGCGTCCAGTATTTCGATTAGGCTGCTGCGCCCGATCTGGAATTGCTCTTGAGTGGCGGCAACGCTGTCGGCATTTGCGGCAACTGCGATGCGGGCCTCGCGCAGACGCTGGGCGCCGGCCTTTTGGTCGGATCGAATGAAACCTAGCTCGCGCTGGATTTCCCGAACAAGAACCTCACGGGCATATTCCGCTTGTTTGACCCGCGCTTCGGCGGCGGCAATTGCAGCCCGCCGTTGACCGGTGCTGTCCAGCTCGTAGTTGACCGAGAGGTCTACGCCGAAATTAGCGTCCCTGCTGTCGTCCTGGTTGGCAAATGCCGAAACCCGCACGTCCGGCTGACGCCTCGCAGTTGCGGCAGAGCGGTCTGCCTGTGCCGCCAGAACCGCAGCGTCTGCGCGTCGAACCTGCGGGCTGTCCATCACGATGACGGCGTCGCTTCTCGACAGGTTGGGCGCTGGGACAGGGGGATCCAGTTTGCCTGGTGGGGTACCGAACACCTCTTGGAATCGCGCATTGGCACGATCAGCCTGAGCCCGGGCATCCGCCAACTTGGTCCTGGCATCCGCGACCCGAGAACGCGCCGTCAGAACGTCGGCAGCGGAACCGGCCCCTTGCGCGGCGCGGTCGGAGATCTGCTTCTCGATCTCCTCATGGCGGCGGACGTTTTCCCAAGCGATTTCAACGATTTTCCGCCGGTCGATGACCAACACATAGGTTTCAATTGCGGCAAGGGCCGTCGCGGCTGCGGTTTGAAGCTGATCGCCGCGGCTTTCGAGGACACGGGCCCGCGCCGCTGCCAAGTCTCCGGCGGCAGCTCCCCCGTCGTATACAAGCTGTGAAACCCGCAGATATGGTGATACATCCGCAATATCCGAATCCACCCGTTCCGATCGGGCATTCACGCCAAGTGACACCTGCGGAAGAAAGGCTCCTTCTGCCGCGTCCATATCGGCAAAGGCGGCGTCAACGCCGGTCTCGCTCTGCGCCAGGTTCGGGCTGGTTTCTACCGCGCGCCGTATTCTCTGGCCAAATGAACTGTGAGTCAGATGGTCCGACGGCTTAGTCGCGCCAGCACCCGTTGATCCCTCTGAAAAAGCCATCTCAACCGGGGCAAGATCCGGAACCGGCTCACAAGCCGCAGTGAGCACGGCCACCAAACCGATCAGCAGAGGCAAGATGAGGCGATCAGATGTAGGCATATTTGGCCTCCGCATCCGACAAGTCTCGTTCCCGGGCAATGGCATCCAAGAACCCCACAAGGTCGGAGTCCCTGCCGTTTGCGGGAGTGCTGATCACCTTGGGAGAATGCGTCTGGCAGTGGTGCATCCACAGAAGATGGTTGAGCGAGACTTGATGAGCGTAAATCAACTGCATCGCTCCGCTAGATTGCAGAACCGCTGTCTGCGCCGGCCCAAGTTGGTTGAAGCGTCGAAAGTCCACGCTCATCCAACCGTCGGGCAACTCCGCATCCTTAAAACGGGTCAATTCGACGAATAGGCCCAATTCCTTTATCAGCGCGCAGGCACGTCGGGTTGCGTTGCGATCGGCCAGAAAGCTCTTCAAGAAGCCTTTCAGGGTTTCCAGTTCAGAGGAGATCGAGCCGTCCTTTGCGAAGAACGGGCTGCCGGATTGGTCACAGGACACGAGTCCGGTGGTTTCATCTACAACAAGCTTGCCTGAGCTGGTGCGCGATCCTGCTTCGCCACCGACCAGTTCGATCGAAAACGGATGGCATCTCAGCAAGGAAGGAACATAGGTGGCCCGCCAGCGTCCTTGGTCCGAAACAAATGGTGTTTCCGGAGAAGCTGCGGTCGCCAGAATAGCATGCGGCGATACCCCGCCCCCCGAGGATCGAAACGCAATTGGAAAAGCGGCGGCGGCTTCTGAGACTTCCGCACTTACGATCTCGCACTCCAATCTGCAGCGCGCGAAATCGTAGGATGTAAATCTGTGCCACGAGCGATAGGAATGTCTGTCGAAAGTGACGGGTACTGGGCCGTTCTGTGCCATTGATGTCTCCGCTGGTCCGTTAAGAAAGGGCCGGGGCGGCCCCACCTTTTCATGCTTGTCAGGATCAACTTGACGCGCCGGTCGGATCGGTATGCAGGA
>NZ_JBXWSK010000056.1:0-23406 GCF_059613385.1 Ruegeria sp. BHSA162 | reverse complement strand
GTTCAGCGCACCTGTGCTGCTGCCGACCGGACCGGTCACGCGATTCTGCACACATTGTACGGGCAGTCACTGAAGAACAACGCGGAATTCTACATCGAATATTTCGCCATTGACCTGATCATGTCCGAAGACGGCCAGTGCCAAGGCGTTGTCTGCTGGAAGCTGGACGACGGCACCATGCATGTCTTCAACGCCAAGATGGTGGTTCTGGCCACGGGCGGTTACGGCCGCGCCTATTTCAGCGCGACCTCGGCCCACACCTGCACCGGCGACGGCGGCGGCATGGTGGCCCGTGCCGGCCTGGCCTTGCAGGACATGGAATTCGTGCAGTTTCACCCGACCGGCATCTACGGCTCGGGCTGCCTGATCACCGAAGGCGCCCGCGGCGAAGGCGGATATCTGACCAACTCGGAAGGTGAACGGTTCATGGAGCGCTACGCGCCCCAATACAAGGACCTCGCACCGCGCGACTATGTCTCGCGTTCGATGACCATGGAAATCCGCGAAGGGCGCGGCGTCGGTCCCGAAGGCGACCATATTCACCTGAACCTGAGCCATCTTCCGGCCGAAGCCCTGCACGAGCGTTTGCCGGGCATCTCGGAAAGCGCAAAGATTTTCGCCGGCGTGGATGTCACTAAGGAGCCGATCCCGGTTCTTCCGACCGTGCACTACAACATGGGCGGTATTCCGACCAACTATTGGGGCGAGGTGTTGAACCCGACCGCCGACGATCCGAACGCCGTCGTGCCCGGCCTCATGGCCGTCGGCGAAGCCGGTTGCGCGTCGGTTCACGGAGCGAACCGGTTGGGGTCGA
This sequence comes from Ruegeria sp. BHSA162, assembly GCF_059613385.1. NCBI lineage: Bacteria > Pseudomonadati > Pseudomonadota > Alphaproteobacteria > Rhodobacterales > Roseobacteraceae > Ruegeria > Ruegeria sp. BHSA162. The sequence continues at coordinate 22,592 of NZ_JBXWSK010000056.1, read as the reverse complement.
ACTCGTTGATCGACCTCGTGGTCTTTGGCCGCGCGGCGGCGATCCGGGCAGGCAAGGTCGTCGACCCCGAAACGCCCAACCCGGTCCTGAACCAGGCCTCGGTCGACAAGGCGTTTGATCGGTTCGATGCGGTGCGCAATGCCAGCGGTGCAATCCCGACGGCCGATCTGCGGCTTGAGATGCAGAAAACCATGCAGGCGGATGCTGCGGTGTTCCGGACGGCCAAGACCCTGGCCGAAGGGGTCGAGAAGATGACTGCAATCGCGGCCAAGATGGAGGACATCAAGGTCACGGATCGCAGCCTGATCTGGAACAGCGACTTGATGGAGACGCTGGAACTGACCAACCTGATGCCCAACGCGCTTGCCACAATCGTCGGCGCCGAAGCGCGGAAGGAATCCCGCGGCGCTCATGCACACGAAGACTTCACCGAGCGCGATGACGAAAACTGGCGTGTTCACACCGTGTCCCGGGTTGACGGGAACAGGGTCGAACTCAGCTATCGCCCGGTCATCGTCGATCCGCTGAGCACCGAGGCTGAAGGCGGTATCAGCCTTGAAAAGATCGCGCCCAAGGCGCGCACCTTCTAAGGAGCGTCGAACCCAGTCCCGTTGAAACCGAAGAGCTGACATGCCTGCCAACTTGACCCGGAAAGACAAAAAACGTGGTGCTTTGAAGCACCCGTTTGTCTGCGTGGCCACAGACCTGCGCCGAGTTGTTGGTGCAGGCATCACCGTCGGGGAATGGTGATGGGCGGGCGGGCCACAAAGGTTTTCGGGATCGGTCTTCCAAAGACGGCCACCACGTCTTTGGAGATCGGTTTCGAAACATTGGGCTACCGAAAGATGGGCTACTCACTCGATGCTCTGCACGAGTATTTGAGCAACGGCTATTCTCAACGGATCAGGGAGATGATCGCCAGTCATGATGCCTTTGCGGACTGGCCTTGGTCGCTGATGTATGTCGATCTGTTCCAGGACTTCGGGCGAGACGCCAAGTACATCTTGACCCGTCGGAGCTCGGCTGAGGTTTGGGTAAACTCGATGAAGCGCCACTCGGTTACGACACAGACAGCCGAGATCAGGCAAAGCGTATATGGTGTGAAATGCCCGCATGGCTATGAGGCACATCTGATCTCGCAATACGAGCATCACAATCGCAGCGTGATCGCCTTTTTTGAGCAGCAGGACGCTTTGGATTGTCTGCTCGATCTTCGCATCGGGTCCGACAATGATTGGCGGGACTTTACCGCGTTTCTTGAGCACCGGCCTTCTGATGGCGGGTTTCAGCACAGCAACCGCAGCGAAAACCGAGAGCCGGAACCGCATACAGTCTTTCACAATCTAAACCTGATCAACCAGGCACAGCGTGGGTTGGAAAAGCCCGAACTGACCTTGGACGAGGCCTTGTTGAATGTTCCGGCGCCGGCGCGCCGAAATTCTTATCAGGGGCAGGCAATCCGCATGCACGCGAAAACCGCGCTGGATGCCGATCAGATCAGCAAACGCCGCCAGAGACGGATCGCGCGCGCGGATCGTTACAGTCCGCTGTTGCGGACTCTGATCGTGCCGTCCCAAGAAGCGCATCTTGACGCGCTGCGCGCTGCGATTTCCCCTTACGTAGGTTTCTCGGTCAACGCGATTAAGTCCTACGGGCTGTATGGAACAACGGCAACGCGCGATTGGAAGGCCGTCGAAGCCGACATGCTGGAGGCGGTTTTGCAGGAGGTTGTTCAAGGCCGGCTGCTGCCGAACATCCTCATACCCCAGCGCCATTCCGAGTTCTGTCTTCTGCAACGTGTTCTCTTCGATTGCGAACAGCTGCCCGAAACCACGGAAAAGCCACCGAACGGGATCTGTTTGCATGTTTTCCGAGGCCAGATCGGGTTCGCCGTGCATCCTGGACAGGATGGAGTTCCGCTGGCCATCTATGATCATCAATTGCGCCCGGTACAGGGCTTTGACAGTCATTTCCCTGAGGGCATCGCAATGCGCGACGTCGACCGAGAAGCAATTTGCAGGTCAGCAGCGAATGCTGCGGGCGACGCAGAATATGCCCAGGTTCTCTATTGCTCGGCCGTGCGTGCAGATGCCGTCGATCAATTCCAGCGCCTTCCGTCAACGGCGAGCTATATGGCATTTGAGCATGCAGTCGACGTGAAGCTGGGCAGCATGTGGCCAGAAGACAGCCTTTTGCGCAAAGGGCTGGACAGTGTTACCGATTGGAAAATCGGTGCGCCTGGCATTCCAAAAGACAATCTTCAGCGCGCAGCCAAAACAGAGGTAGTCTCATGGTCCAACTGACCCTCCCTACGAATTCCCGGATTACGACGGGCAAGACTTGGCCGAAACCGGAAGGCGCGAGCAACGTGCGTAAGTTCCAGATCTACCGCTGGAATCCGGATGACGGGCAGAACCCTCGGGTCGACACCTATTTCGTCGACATGGACGATTGCGGGCCGATGGTTCTGGATGCGCTGATCTACATCAAGAACAAGGTCGACCCGACCCTGACCTTCCGCCGGTCGTGCCGCGAGGGGATCTGCGGTTCTTGCGCGATGAACATCGACGGGATCAACACGTTGGCCTGCATCTACGGCATGGACGAGATCAAGGGCGACGTGAAGATCTACCCGCTGCCGCACATGCCGGTGGTCAAGGACCTGATCCCGGATCTGACACATTTCTATGCGCAGCACGCTTCGATCATGCCGTGGCTGGAGACCAAGACCAACCGCCCTGCAAAAGAATGGAAGCAGTCGATCGAAGACCGAAAAAAACTGGATGGTCTGTACGAATGCGTCATGTGCGCCAGCTGCTCGACCTCGTGCCCCAGCTATTGGTGGAATGGCGACCGGTACCTTGGTCCCGCTGCGCTGCTGCATGCCTATCGCTGGATTATCGACAGCCGCGACGAGGCCACCGGCGAGCGTCTGGATCAGCTTGAGGATCCGTTCAAGCTGTATCGGTGCCATACGATCATGAACTGCGCAAAGACCTGCCCCAAGGGTCTGAACCCGGCCAAGGCGATTGCCGAGATCAAGAAGATGATGGTCGAACGCGCAGTTTGACGGATGACGACCAACGTGCTTGCCGCGTTGCGGCAAGTGCATGGCCCACATGCGAAATCATTGGATGTGGGCCGCCCCGGCCAAGACTATGTTCGGTATCGGGGAGGAGTGACGGATTGGAAACAGGATCACTCCGATGAAGAACGAATCCAAAAAAACAGACGCAGCCAAAGCCTTGGAGTATCTTGAGCAAGCCTGGGCCTACTACGAGCCCGAGCCGGTCAAGCCTGCAAAAGATGCAGAGCCTGAGCTGTTTGAATACGCCAACGCGGCCTGAGTTTTCCAAGCCAAGTCTTGAGTCCCGGCGCATATTGGGCGAAGCAGGGGAATGCCTGTTCTTCTGCTTCTGCTCGGCGCCGGCGTGTTCGCCTATTTCGTCTGGCGTTCACGCACGTCTTCTTTGACCCGGGACTGCCGGTGGCGGCAGCACAGGCAAGCCGGCACGTGGAGTTGTGCGTATTGCGGGGCGGTTTCCGTCTCCGAGACGCAGCCCACGCGATGCGAACGGAAATAAGCCTCTTTACCTGAGGGAAACGGGTTTTCCCAAAGGTCATTCTGGGTCAATCTGCGCAAAACAGCGGAAAGATGCAGAATGCCAAATCCTCCTTCGGATGCCGCCACCCGCCGCGGGATCGCTCCGGTCATTTGCTACCCAAATGACACCCTGCCCAGCGTTGACCTTGACCTGCTGCTGGACGCCCGAAAGAGCGCGCGAAAGACAGCCGAAGTTCTGGTGCCGCCACGTGATGCCCGTTGCTTTGAGGTGCCGGCCGAACACTTCTTTCGGATCACCTCAGTCGAAGGCCCGCAGGTCGGCGACCTGAACCTGTGGAACCTGCACGACCTGAACGAACGTTTCTATTCGGGCAAGACGCGTGCATTGCATGGCACCCATGTCACGACCGGCGAGCGGCTATGGTCCAGCTTTCCCTATCTGCGCCCGATGGCCACGATCGTTGCGGACACCTTGGACTGGTACGGAATCGATCAATATGGCGGGTCGGTGCATGACGTGATCGGAACGCGTTGCGATCCCTATACCGGAAACTTGCTGTCGGGCACTCAATACCATCATTGCTGCCACTCCAACCTGACCCGGGCGCTGGCTGACCATACTGGTCTGGAAATTCCGGTAGCCGAGCGTTTGGTGCACGACGTGTTGAACGTATTCATGTGCACTGGCTTTACCCGCGATACGGGGCAGTATTTCATGAAGGCTTCACCGGTTCGACCGGGTGACTACTTGGAGTTCTTCGCGGAAATCGACCTTCTGGGAGACCTCAGCGCCTGTCCGGGTGGGGATTGCTCGTCCGAGCACTCGTCGGATACCGCCGCCTGTCACCCGCTGTTGGTCGAGGTTTTCGCACCTGCCGAAGGCACGCTGAGCGGATGGCAAAGTCCAGCGCCCAATGGCTATGACCGTACGCATGGGCGCTGAGGCCCGGGGGTGACCCGGGCCGGTTTGTGTCAGGCGTTCGGGAAGGCGGCCTGCAGCGCAATTTCCACCATGTCACCAAAGCTGCTCTGGCGCTCGGACGAGGGCAGGGCCTCGCCGGTCAGAAGGTGATCGGACACGGTCAGAACCGCCAAGGCCCGGCATTTGTGCCGCGCGGCCAGGATATACAACTCGGCTGCCTCCATTTCGACACCCAGGATTCCGTGACGCACCATCTGTTCGTTCAGGTCGGGGCGTTCGTCATAGAAAACGTCAGACGAGTAGATGCCGCCGATATGGGTTGCCGTGCCCTTGGCCTCGGCTGCTTTGGCGGCAGCCTGCAGCAGGCCCCAATCTGCACAAGGCGCAAAGTTGAGCTCTTTCATGATGCCCCGGGACGGGGTGCTGAGCGTCGTTGACGTCATGGCCAGGATAACATCCCGGACCTTCACGTTTTCCTGCATACCGCCGCAAGACCCAATGCGGATCAGGGTTTTTGCACCGTAGTCCCGGATCAGTTCATTTACGTAAATGGACAGCGACGGCATTCCCATTCCGCTGCCCTGAATGGTGACCGGGTTTCCTTTCCATTCGCCGGTGAAACCCAGCATCCCGCGGACATCGTTGATTTGCCGCACATTGCTCAGAAAAGTTTCGGCGGCCCATTTCGCACGATACGGATCACCCGGCAAAAGCACGATCTCGGCGATTTCGCCTTTTTCGGCGCCAATGTGAATTGTCATTTTGATACTTTTCCCGTTCAGATTTCCAGATCGGAAATATCTGCCCCGGCTTTCAGCGCTTCGTGGACCCATTTCGGTTTTCGCCCACGCCCCGTCCAGGTTTGCGCCGGATCGGCCGGATTGCGATATTTTGCTTTGGCTTTCGATCCCTTGCCGGACCGCGTGGGCTGAGACGCCAAGTCGGACAAGGAAAACCCGTAAGCGGCAGCTGCTTTTTCAGCGGCCATCAATGCTTCCTGACGCTCTCTGGCCTCAGCGTTTTCCAGCGCCTTGTCGACCTGATCGCGCAATTCAAGCAATTCCTTACGCGACAGCTTGTCCAGATTTATGCCCATTGTCGTTCTCCGTACCCACCTGATTCATTTTTTACTCATCAGGCAACGTTACGGAGAATCCCAATCAATGGCCATTCTTTAAACGAAATGGGCAATGGAATTAATTTTGGGCGATTATTCCGCGGCCAGCGTTTTTGGATCGGCCAGCAAAACGATATCCCCCATTATGGCATTCAGCTCGAAATTCTTGGGCGTATAGACCTTGGCAACACCCATTGATCTGAGACGATCCGCGTCTTCGTCGGGAATGATGCCCCCGACGACAACGGGAACATCACCCAAGCCAGCTTCGCGCAGGCGGGTCATGACGTCCTGTACCAACGGCAGGTGGCTACCGGACAGGATCGACAGGCCGATCACATGAGCTTGCTGCTCGATGGCCGACTTCACGATTTCCTCGGGGGTTAGGCGGATGCCGTCATAAGTAATGTCCATGCCGCAGTCGCGGGCGCGGAACGCGATCTGTTCGGCGCCGTTGGAATGGCCGTCCAGCCCCGGCTTGCCGACCAGGAATTTCAGACGACGCCCCAGGCGGTCGCTGACCGCATCCACCGCCGCGCGCAGATCGTCCAGACCCTCGGTCTTGTTCGAGACCGACCCCGAAACGCCCGTCGGACCGCGATAGGTGCCAAAGACGCGGCGCATCTCTTCTGCCCATTCGCCGGTGGTGACACCGGCCTTGGCCGCGGAGATCGACGGCTCCATGATGTTGGCGCCCGATTGCGCGGCGGCGCGCAGATCGGCCAGAGCCGCGGCCACGGCGGCCTCGTCGCGGGCGGCACGCCAGTCGTTCAGGCGCGCGATCTGTTCCTGTTCGACCGCCGGATCGACGACCATGATCCCGCCATCCTCGGTCTGCAGGGGCGAGGGTTCGCCCTCGGTCCAGCGGTTCACGCCGACGACGATGGTTTCATTGCGCTCGATCCGGTTGAGACGCTCGGCGTTGGAATCCACCAGCCGCGATTTCATGTAGTCGATCGCCGCAACCGCACCACCCATCGAGTCCAGATTGGCCAGTTCGGCCCGGGCGCCCTGCTTCAGTTCCTCGACCTTGGCGTCGACCACCGGGTTGCCATCGAACAGGTCGTCGTATTCCAGCAGGTCGGTCTCATAAGCCAGGATCTGCTGCATCCGCATCGACCATTGCTGGTCCCAGGGGCGCGGCAGGCCCAAGGCCTCATTCCACGCTGGCAGTTGCACCGCCCGGGCGCGCGCCTTTTTCGACAGGGTCACGGCCAGCATTTCGATCAGGATGCGATAGACGTTGTTCTCGGGCTGCTGCTCGGTCAGGCCCAGAGAGTTGACCTGAACACCATAGCGGAATCGGCGGAACTTGGGGTTTTCCACGCCATAGCGCTGTTGCAGGATTTCATCCCAAAGATCGACGAAAGCCCGCATTTTGCACATTTCGGTGACAAACCGGATGCCCGCATTCACGAAAAACGAGATGCGGCCGCACAGCGCCGGAAAGTCCTCGGCCGGAACGCGGGGGCGCAGCTCGTCCAGTACCGCGATGGCGGTGGCCAGCGCATAGGCCAGCTCCTGCTCGGGCGTCGCGCCGGCCTCTTGCAGGTGGTAGGAACACACGTTCATCGGGTTCCATTTCGGTACGTTCGAATAACAATACTCGGCCACGTCCGCGATCATCTTCAGTGAAGGTTTGGGCGGGCAGACATAGGTGCCGCGGCTCAGGTATTCCTTGATCAGGTCGTTCTGCACCGTGCCCTGCAGCTTGGACACATCGGCGCCCTGTTCCTCGGCCACCGCGATATACAGCGCCAGCAGCCAGGGGGCCGTGGCGTTGATCGTCATCGAGGTGTTCATCTGCTCCAGCGGGATCTGGTCGAACAGCACCCGCATGTCGCCCAGGTGGCAGACGGGCACCCCGACCTTGCCGACCTCGCCCCGGGCCAGGGTGTGATCGCTGTCATATCCGGTCTGCGTCGGCAGATCGAAGGCCACTGACAGACCGGTCTGCCCTTTGGCCAGGTTGGACCGGTACAGCGCGTTCGAGGCTTTGGCCGTGGAATGACCGGCATAGGTTCGGATGAGCCAGGGGCGGTCTTTCTGCGTCTGCGTCATGGTCAGAGCCTCATGCGTCGATGGGTAACAATATTTCTCTCATGGGTTCTAAAGCGCAATTTTCAGCACATGTCAATTCGCTGCGTTGCGGCATGTCAGGCGTGCTGCCGATTGTGACAGCGGCGGTTTGATGGCACTGTGCGGGCATGACGCAGACCGTTGAGTTACCGATTTGGCTGTTTGTTCTGATCGTGGTGTTTGCCGCGGTCACTTTTGCTTCGCATTTCCTGTTCCCGTCGGTGCGCTGGTTCTTTCGCCGTCGGCTTGAACGGGCTGTTGAACGGTTGAACCAGCGCCTGCAACGGCCGATCCAGCCGTTCAAACTGGCCGAGCGTCATGACATGATCCAACGCCTGATCTATGACCCGCAGGTTGGTCAGGCTGTTCAGCACCACGCCGAAGAACATGGAATCCCCGAAGCGGTCGCGTTCGAGCAGGCCCGGCGCTACGCCCGGGAAATCGTCCCGTCGTTTTCGGCCTTCATGTACTTCAGCTTTGCCATTCGGTTGGCTCGATGGTTGAGCAACGCGTTCTACAATGTCCGCCTCAGCCACGAGGACGAGGCCGCATTGAAGCAGATCGATCCCAAAGCAACCGTGGTCTTTGTGATGAATCACCGGAGCAACATGGATTATGTTCTGGTGACCTATTTGGCCGCGCAACAGTCGGCGCTGTCCTATGCGGTGGGCGAGTGGGCACGGGTCTGGCCGCTCAGCCGGTTGATCCGCGCGATGGGGGCCTATTTCATCCGGCGCAAGTCCGGCAGCGAACTCTACCGGCAGGTTCTGGCCAGCTATGTGCGCCTGGCCACCAATGCCGGTGTGACGCAGGCGATGTTCCCCGAGGGCGGTCTGAGCCTCACCGGGTCTTTGGGACGACCCAAACTGGGACTGCTGAAATACATCATCGACGGCACCAGTCCCGATGGTCGCGACGTCGTGTTCGTGCCGGTTGCGCTGAACTATGACCGGGTGCTGGAGGATACGATTCTGACCGCCGCCGCCTTGGGCAGCGAACGGCGTTTCCGCGCGCGGATCGGCGTGATCACAAGGTGGAGCCTGAAACAGATATGGCGCCGTATCATCGGGCGTTACAAACGGTTCGGTCTTGCCTCGGTCCGATACGGCCTGCCCATTTCGCTGCAGGAGTTTCGCGAACAAGCCGGCCCGGACCTGATGACGGATCTGGCTCGAGAGTTGATGCGCCGGATTGGCCGGGCGATTCCTTTGGTCCCAGCGCCCGCCGCGTGCTGGCTCGTTCGCGAAAACGGCACCATCTCCGAGTCTGACGTTCAGTCACGGATCGTCGAGCTGATGCGGCGCGAGGGCGCCACGGACGAAGACCTGAAGGCCATCCCGCCAGCGATCGAACAACTGGTCGAACGGCGAATACTGAGCAGAAACAACGGTATGCTGTCGCCATCGGTCGAGCGGCTGGATCTGATGCAGTATTATGCCGCCTCAGCGCCCATCAGCGAAGACCCGGATGGTTCTGCGGCTGCAAAAGAAATTTCTGCGGCCGCTGGGTCATAAAATTTCAATAATGATCCGAAATGGGTTGCAAAATTACTCATGGGCCAATATTCCAGCCTATGAAGCGCGCGATTCTGCGTCGCGGCGAACATGTTTGACAGAGGAGGCCACAATGGCTTTGGACACCGACGGCGGCATCGCGTCCTACGAGGCACCGGAAAAAGACCTCTATGAGATGGGTGAAATCCCTCCGATGGGATATGTGCCCAAACAGATGTATGCGTGGGCCATCCGTAGAGAGCGCCACGGCGAGCCCGACACTGCGATGCAGTTGGAGGTGGTCGATGTGCCCAAGCTGGACAGCCACGAAGTGCTGGTTCTGGTGATGGCGGCGGGCGTCAACTACAACGGTGTTTGGGCCTCGCTCGGCAAACCGATCAGCCCCTTTGATGGCCACAAGGCCCCGTATCACATCGCGGGCTCGGATGCGTCGGGCATCGTCTGGGCGGTGGGCGACAAGGTGAAACGCTGGAAGGTCGGCGACGAGGTCGTGATCCACTGCAACCAGGACGACGGCGACGATGAAGAGTGCAACGGCGGCGATCCGATGTATTCGCCCAGCCAGCGCATCTGGGGCTATGAAACGCCCGATGGGTCATTTGCGCAATTCACCAACGTGCAGGCGCAACAGCTGATGCCGCGCCCCAAGCACCTGACCTGGGAAGAAAGTGCCTGCTATACGCTTACGCTGGCCACTGCCTATCGGATGCTGTTCGGACACGAGCCGCATGATCTGAAGCCGGGCCAGAACGTTCTGGTCTGGGGCGCGTCGGGGGGTCTGGGCTCCTATGCGATCCAGCTGATCAATACAGCCGGAGCCAACGCGATCGGCGTGATCTCGGACGAAAGCAAGCGCGACTTCGTCATGGGGTTGGGCGCCAAGGGCGTCATCAACCGCAAGGACTTCAACTGCTGGGGCCAGTTGCCCACGGTCAACACGCCTGAATATGCCGAGTGGTTCAAGGAAGCCCGCAAGTTCGGTAAGGCGATCTGGGACATCACGGGCAAGGGCGTGAACGTCGACATGGTGTTCGAACACCCCGGCGAGAGCACCTTCCCGGTCTCGACCTTTGTCGTCAAAAAAGGCGGCATGGTCGTGATCTGCGCCGGGACCACCGGCTACAACCTGACCTTTGATGTTCGGTACATGTGGATGCACCAGAAGCGTCTGCAGGGTTCGCATTTCGCGCATCTCAAGCAGGCGTCCGCTGCAAACCGGCTGATGCTGGAGCGGCGTCTCGATCCCTGCATGTCCGAAGTGTTCACTTGGAAAGAACTGCCCGAGGCGCACATGAAAATGATGCGGAACGAGCACAAGCCGGGCAACATGTCTGTCTTGGTTCAGGCCCCGCGTACGGGCATGCGGACCTTGGAAGAGGTTCTGGACGCCCACGGTTGATCACCGCGCTTTGAAAGCAAGCGCCCGCGAATCGTTCAGACGGTTCGCGGGCGTTTTGCGTTCAGAAGATGGGATATTGTTTTTCAATGCCATGCAAATTCGGGACCCGCTGTTTTTGGGGAGTAGAAAGCAGTGAATAGGCAAGAAAACAGCGTACATGTTATGGTTGTGTTAACCCTTCGTTAACTGTTTCGGAGAGACCATGATGGCGCGAAATGAGTGGATACTGGACGTATTGTCGGACCTCAACGCCTTCGCCGTTGCGAATGGGTTGACCGCGCTGGCCGAGCAGCTTGACGACACCAGGCTGATCGCCGCGGCCGAAATTGCGTCCCTGAACGATGAGGCAAAAGCGCCGTCGAATGGGAACACAGTTCGATTTGAGCCAGGTCCTGGAGGATTTGGAAAACACCAGCACGCTTGACGAGCTGGGTGCGGTTGCTGTCCGCATCAGGGACAAACTGAAGGTCGATCACATCGTCTATCACTGGGTCGATGGCGCCGGCGATCAATATGGCTACACCACCTATCCGGATGCCTGGGCCGACCGATACCGTGAACGCAACTATCACCGAATAGATCCCGTAATCCTGGGCTGCTTCCAGCGGTTTCATCCGGTCAATTGGAAATCTCTGAACTGGTCCGGCAAGGTCGCAAAAGCCTTTCTGCAGGATGCTTTGGATCATGGTGTCGGCAATCAGGGCTATTCGATCCCAATTCGTGGGCCGAATGGCCAGTTCGCGCTTTTTACGGTCAATCACAGTTGCAGCGACGAGGCTTGGGGTGCCTTCATCGTGACCTACAGCCGCGAGTTGATACTGCTCGCCCACTACTTCAACCGCAAAGCTTTGGATTTCGAGCAGGACCGCAGACCTGAATCCGCGCGCGGCCTCTCTCCGCGCGAGATCGACGCGATGACGCTGCTGGCCTTGGGCTACAACCGGGCGCAGGTCGCGCACTCCCTGTCTATTTCCGAGCACACATTGCGTGTCTATATCGAAAGCGCCCGGTCCAAGCTGGGTGCTCTGAATACAACCCATGCCATCGCCACTGCCCTCAGCAGAGGATTAATAGTGGTTTAAGGCCCGCGCGAGGGCCACACGGTAAATTAACCACGACTTTGTACCCCCTTCGTTCCAGTACTGGACGACAAGGGGAAAAGTCATGCTGCGTTATGTTTACGCTGACGAGCTTCATAAATTTCCAAAATTGGCCGAGGGGATGTTTCGCGACCGCGCAGATCAATTCAAAACCCGCCTCGGATGGGATGTTCATGTCAATTCCAAAGGAGAGGAACGGGATCAGTATGATGATCTTAACCCGCTGTATGTCATCTGGGAAGAGCCAGACGGCAGTCACGGCGGATCGATGCGGGTATTGCCCACGACTGGCCCCGTCATGGTAAATGAGGTGTTCGGGCATCTGACCGGCGGCAGCCCAATCCGCAGCCCGCTGATCTGGGAAGTGACGCGGTTCTGCCTGTCCCGCACCGCTCATCCACACACGGCCGGGGCAATCATGCTGAGCGGGGGGGAGATCATGGAAGGCTTCGGTCTGACCCACATCGCCGGGGTCTTTGATGCAAGGATGATCCGTATCTATCGGCTAATCGGTTCCTCGCCGGTGGTCTTGGGCTCGGAGGGGGCGGGCCGTGACCAGATTTCGGTCGGTCTTTGGCCCTATTCCGCTGACGATTGCAACCGCGTGGCCGAGCGGGCGGGCATCCCGCGCGAGCTGTCGCGATTGTGGTTCAAGACGGCGTTCGGGTCCGCCGCGCGGCATCGGTTCGCACTGTCTGCCTGACGTTGAATTCCGCATCTGGCGCAGGTTGGCGCGGCCCTGTAGGGTCGCGCCATGTCTCTGCCCAAGGTTACTTTTTCCGAAGATCAGGCCGCCGCGTTCGACAGCATAGCCCAGATGCTGAAAACCGCAGGCGTGGACCTGGAAGATGATGCGCTGCTCAAACTGCCCGGCCAGGGCGAATCGGGGGTCATGGCGGTGATCGGCAAGGCCGGATCGGGCAAGACCCTGCTGTTGGCCGAACTCTTCAAGGCACTGGCCGAGACCGGAGTTCAGATCGTCTCGGGCGACTATGAAAGCCGCAAATCGAAGGACAAGCGCAGCCTTGCCATTTTGGCCCCGACCAACAAGGCCGCCAGCGTGTTGCGGTTGCGCGGTGTTCCGGCCACCACCATTCACCGCATTCTGTACACGCCGGTCTATGATCCGGAATACGAACGGATCGCCGAGTGGCTGGCGGGCAACGACGACCGCCCCGAGATCGAAGGCCTGACCGACGAGGCGCTGGACCGCGCGGCCGCGTTTTATGCCAACAACAAGTCCATCCCCGGCGCTCTGGCCGCCGCCGGCCTGCGCGGGTCGGATTTTATCACCGGCTGGAAACGGCGCGACGAGCCGTTGGATATCGGGTTCGTCGATGAGGCCTCGATGCTGGACGACCGCCAGTTCGAGGATCTCAAGGAGATCTTTCCCACCTTGCTGCTGTTCGGCGATCCGGCGCAGTTGGCACCGGTGAACCAGTCCGGGTCGATGGTGTTCGATGCTTTGCCCGAACCGCGCAAGCTGATCCTGCACCGGGTGCACCGGCAAGAGGCCGACAACCCCATTCTGGATCTGGCCCATGCGCTGGCCGATCCGGCCATGGGGTTCGAGGATTTCGAACGCCTTGTCGAGCAGACCGCCCGCACGGATGACCGCGTGGTCTGGGGCCAGCGGGTCGAGGTCGATCTAATGGCACGAAGCCCGGTTCTGGTCTGGCGGAATGCGACGCGTATCCGGCTGATCCAGGCCTTCCGTCAGGTGCATGGTGCGCCCGAGACCGAATTGTTGGAAGGCGAACCGCTGATCTGCGACGGGATCGAGCTGCCGCTGAAGCACCGCAAGAAGCGGCTCGACCTCGAGGCGCGCGGGCTGATCAAGGGCGCGCAGGTGATCTATCTGGGGCCGGGGCGCAAGCCTGGGTTCTCGCGGCTGCATGTCATGGGGGCCGAAGACCCGCAGGTCAGCGCCGCCTCGATCGTGCAGATCGAAAAACCGGACGAAGAAGAGCCCTTCATCCCCTTTGCCGCGCGCATGGGGGCCACGTTTCTGCATGGGGCCGCCGTGACGATCCACAAGGCGCAGGGCTCGCAGTGGGACACGGTGCAGGTCTTTGCCCCTGACCTTTATGCCGCCGCCCGCATGGGTCGGACCGAGGCCGGGCAACCCCTGTGGAAACGGCTGGCCTATGTGGCCATCACCCGGGCGCAAGAGCGGCTGATCTGGGTGGTGCGCAACCGGCTGTCCAAGCCAAGCCACCCGCTGCGGGTTGACGACCTGCGCGCGGTCCCGGCCGCTAAACTTACGCTGGAGGCGGAGGAGACGTGAAGACGATCATTGTAACCGGGGCAAGTTCGGGCATCGGGCGAGCCACCGCCGAGCTGTTTCTGGATCAGGGCTGGAAGGTCGGCCTGTTGGCACGCAGTGTGGACAAGCTGAGCCAGTTTGCCGCGACGCGCGAAAACGCCATTCCACTGGTGGCCGACGTGACCGACCCTCAAGCGGTGTCGGCGGCGTTCGATGAATTTCAGGCGCTGGCTGGACGGTTGGATGTTCTGTTCAACAACGCGGGGATCTTTGCCCCTGCCGGGACGATCGACGAGATCGCGCTGGACGACTGGTGTCAGAGCGTCAACGTGAACCTGAACGGGATGTTTCTGTGTGCCCGCGCGGCCTTTGGCTTGATGCGCAGGCAGGTGCCCCAGGGGGGCCGCATCATCAACAACGGCTCGATCGCGGCGCATGTACCGCGCCCGAATTCGGTTCACTACACCGCCACAAAACACGCGATTACCGGGCTGACACGAAGCCTGTCGCTTGACGGCCGCGCTCATGGGATCGCCTGTGGGCAGATCGACATCGGAAATGCCAGAACCCAGATGGTGCAGAACCTGGTCGATACGGCGGTTGCTGAAGGGCGAGAGCCTGATCCGACGATGGAGGTCGAAGACGCCGCGCGCTCGGTCCTGCACATGGCCAGCCTGCCGCCCGAAGCCAACGTTCAGTTCATGACCGTGATGGCAACGACGATGCCGTATATCGGGCGCGGGTAGCGGTCAGTTTTCGCGCAACAGTCGGAAAGCCGTCGAAGCGCCCCAGCCTGCGGCGATGGCAATGACGAGGGACATCAACCCGTACCAGACCGGCTGTTGACGCGACATGTTGTAGAGAAACCGCTCGAGCCCGACTTTCCGAACGTCGATAACCGTCTCGAACTGCGAAATGACTTCGCCGTTCCGCATCAGGAAGATGCGGGTCAGGTAGTCGCCTTCGGTCAAGTCGGCCGGCATCTCGATGGAGGTGCGGAATAGCGTTTGCTCATCCACGGCAACCGTGTTCTCCCGGATCGAGTACAGGCCCTCATCCTCGCGGATCCTGACGACGGCCCGGGCGAAATCCTGAGCCTCCCGAATATGCATGGCTGCCCCGACGGACCGGATCGCGCGCCGGATCGAGATGCGATAGCGCAGATCTTCGGTGTCGGTGATGATGTCCGTGAACGGTGCGCTTGTGGCGACTGCGTAGAAGCTGGGTGCGGAATCGACCAGAACGCTGTCGGTATTCACCCAGATGCCGAATTTCTTTTCCTTGCGCCGCACCATGACCGGCTCGGACGGGCCTGCGACTGCCACGATCACCTCCAGCGGAGGGCCGGGCGGGATCGGCGCTTCGCGCTTGACGGCGCCAAAGATCAGAATCTCGGATCCGTCGAAATCGGCGGTGATGGCCACGCGATCCTGGCTGAGGCCAAGAACGACCTGCTCATCCGCGGCATGGACGGGGAGGGTCAGGAACACAAGGGCGATGAACCAGCGCAACACGTCAATGCCCCCCATCGGTGCCAAGCGAGTACAGCTCGGCCGGTTGCAACAACAGATCCAGGGCCAGCTTTCCGCAAACCGCCAAGACAAGAGCGGCTAGCAGGACGCGCAGCTGCTCGGCCGGGATGCGTGCCCCCAGCACGGTCCCGATCTGAGCCCCGATCACCCCGCCAACCAACAGTAGGACAGCCAGCACGATATCGACCGTAAAGTTGGTCGTGGCGTGCAGCATGGTGGTGAAGCCAGTGACGAAAATAATCTGGAAAAGGGATGTCCCCACAACCACTTTGGTTGGCATTCCCAGCAGATAGATCATGGCGGGCACCATGATGAACCCGCCGCCCACACCCATGATCGCCGACAACACGCCGACGAACAGCCCGACAAGCACCGGCGGAATGACCGAGATATACAGCCCCGAGGTCCGGAACCGCATCTTGAACGGCAGGGCGTGGATCCACCCCCTCTGGCGCCGTTTGACAGGGACCCCACCGGCCTTGCGGTACCTGCGCAGCGCATTGAGGCTTTCAAAGAACATCAGCCCGCCAATGACGCCCAGAAAGACGACATAGCAGAGCTTGACCAGCAGATCGACCTGACCCAGGCTTTTGAGATAGTTGAAGAAGACAACGCCCACGGCGGCGCCGATCAGACCACCCACAAGAAGGACCGTGCCCATCTTAAGGTCGACCGTCTTTCTTCGGAAATGCGCCAGCACTCCCGAGAATGACGAGGCAACGATCTGGTTCGCCTCGGTTGCCACGGCAACGGCGGGTGGGATGCCGATAAAGAACAGCAGCGGGGTCATCAAAAAGCCGCCACCGACACCGAACATGCCGGACAGGATTCCCACCAAGCCGCCGAGGCCAAGCAGCAGAAAGGCGTTTACGGAAACTTCGGCGATAGGCAGGTAGATATGCATGTGGTCTAGCCGATCCGTACTGCGGTGGACTGGTAAAAACGATCAAAGGCGGGCGCGTTGCGTTGGGCGAAGAAACGGACTGGTGGGTACATGGCGGTTTCGAAGGATAAACTGGTCACGATCAAACCCCCGCCAATTCAGAAAGCGAATAGAATTCTGTCGGAGCCACGATCAGTTCCAGCCCGACTTTTCCGGCCACGATCATGACCAGTACCGCCAGCAAAACCCGCAGCTGCTCAGCCTTCAGCCGGGCGCCGACCATGCTGCCGAACTGGGCCCCAACGACACCTCCGATCAACAGGAACAAGGCCAGCACGATGTCCACGCTGAAGTTGGTCGAAGCGTGGATCATCGTCGTAAACCCGGCCACGAAAATGATCTGAAACAGCGAGGTTCCGATCACCACCTTTGTCGGCATTCCCAGAATATAGATCATTGCCGGAACCATGATGAACCCGCCGCCAACGCCCATGATGGCCGACAGGATTCCGACGCCAAAGCCGACCAGGATGGGTGGAATGACCGAGATGTACAGGTTTGACTCGCGGAACCGCATTTTGAACGGCAGTGCATGAACCCAGGTGCGTTGGCGGCGTGCGGTCGGTGCGGTGCCGCCCGCTGCCCGTGACCGGCGAATTGCACGCAGGCTCTCAATGAACATCAAGGTGCCGATGAGGCCTAGAAACACGACGTAACACAGCTGGACCGCCAGATCGACCTGCCCCAATTGCTTGAGATAGTTGAAGACGAGCATTCCCAGCGTCGCGCCCAGCAGGCCGCCGCCCAGCAGAACCGATCCCATCTTCAGGTCTACGGTCCTGCGCTTGAGATGTGCCATCAGCCCGGAAAACGAGGATGCCACCACCTGGTTGGCCGATGTCGCCACGGCGACTGCAGGTGGAATGCCAATCAGAAACAGCAGTGGCGTGATCAGAAAGCCGCCTCCCACTCCGAACATGCCGGACAGAACGCCCACGGAAACACCAATCGCCAGCAGGACAAACGGGCTAACGGATACTTCGGCTATGGGAAGGTAGACGTGCATACCCTCTTAGAGCGCTTGCGGCATGCAAAATCAACTCTGCATGCCGCTTTGCAGCAAACAGGACTGAAAAGCAGTCCTGAACTGGCCTTATCAACGCTCTTTCACATAAGGCTCGCCACCGGCCCTTGGCGGGACCGCTTTGCCGACGAAACCTGCCAGGATCACCACGGTCAGGATATAGGGCAGCGCGTCCATGACCTGAACGGGGATTATGATGCCGCCCAGGTCGATATTCTGGAACCGCAGAGCGACAGCCTGCAGCAGCCCGAACAGTAAACACGCCCACATGGCGTGCCATGGCCGCCACTTGGCAAAGATCAGTGCGGCCAGTGCGATGAAGCCCCGGCCGGCCGTCATGTCTTTGACGAACCCTGCCTGCAACGCAGTAGCCAAATAGGCCCCGGCGATGCCACACAGCACGCCACAGATGGCGACGGCTGCGTAGCGAAGCCCCACCACCGAGACGCCCGCAGTGTCCACTGCCGCCGGGTTTTCACCCACGGCGCGCAGGCGCAGGCCAAAGCGGGTGCGGAACAGCACCCACCAGGTGGCGGGCACCATCAGGAACGCCACGTAGACAAGAATCGAGTGGCCTGAGAGCAGTTCGGCGTAGATGGGACCGATGATCGGCACACCGCTCAAAGCTTCTGCGAAGGGGAAGTTGATCGGTTCGAACCGGCCACCCCCGAACAACGACGGAGTGCGGCCGCCTTGCTGGAACCAGTCCTGGGCCACCAGCACGGTCAAGCCGGCAGCCAGGAAGTTGATGGCGACACCGGAAATCAGCTGGTTGCCCCGGAACGTGATCGAAGCAAGCCCGTGTAGGCCAGACAGCACCAAGGACGATGCGATGCCGGCCAGCAGGCCCAGCCATACCGACCCGGTGACGGCGGCAACGGCGGCCGAGAAGAATGCGGCCATCAGCATCTTGCCTTCCAGGCCGATGTCGAAAATGCCAGCGCGTTCCGAATACAAGCCGGCCAGACAGGCCAGAAGCAGCGGCGTGGCCAGGCGAATGGTCGAGTCCAGAACCTGGACGATCGTCAGGAACAACTCCATCAGTTCGCCTCCTTTCGCAGAGCCAGGAACAGCTTTTCAAGCGGCATGCGGACCATGTTGTCCAGCGCTCCGGTGAACAGGATCACCAGCGCCTGGATCACCACGATCAGCTCGCGCGGGATCGACGTCCACAGGGCCAGTTCCGCGCCCCCCTGATAGAGGAAACCAAACAGGATGGCCGCCAAGAACACGCCGAACGGGTGCGAGCGGCCCATCAGGGCCACCGCGATGCCGATAAAACCCGCGCCCTCGGTCGAGTTAAGAACCAGCCGCTCGGCCTCACCCATGACGTTGTTGATAGCCATCAGGCCCGCCAAAGCGCCCGAGATCAGCATCGCCACGATGGTGATACGCACAGGCGAGATACCGGCATAGACCGCACCGGTTTCCGAATGCCCATAGGCCCGGATTTCATAGCCCAGGCGGGTGCGCCAGATCAGCGCCCAGACGACGATGCAGGCGATGACCGCGATGATCAGCGAGATGTTGGCCGGAGCCGCCTTGGAGAAGGTGATCCCGATCGGGGCCAGCATCTCGTGCAGGGTGGGCAGATGTACCGCCTCGGCAAAGCGGGCGGTGGCCGGGTCTTGCGAGCCGGCCGGTCGCATCACGTTGACCAGCATGTAGTTCAGCAGCGCCGCGGCGATGAAGTTGAACATGATCGTGGTGATCACGATATGGCTGCCGCGCTTGGCCTGAAGATAGGCCGGTATCGCCGCCCAGGCCGCGCCGAACAGCATGCCGGCGGCCATCGCAGCCAGCAGAGCGATGCTCCAATGCGGCCAAGGCACATAGAGGCACACCATGGCAACGCCCAGTCCGCCCAACATGGCCTGACCTTCGCCGCCGATGTTGAACAGACGGGCGTGGAAGGCCACCGCGACCGCCAAACCGGTGAACATGAAGTTGGTGGCATAATACAGGGTGTAGCCCCAGCCATAGGTCGACCCCAGCGCGCCGGTGACCATCAGGTTCACCGCCTCGACCGGGTTTTCGCCAATCGCCAGAATGACCAGTGTCGACAGGATTGCGGCCAGGATCAGACTGATGAGCGGGATCAGAATGACGTCGGCCCATTTGGGCATCTTATCCATGTTACGCGGCCTCCCCCGCAACACCGGCCATCAACAGGCCCAGTTCTTTTTCATCCGTTTCATGGGGCAGACGCTCGCCCATGATATGTCCGTCGAACATCACTGCAATCCGGTCGGATAGAGAGAAGATCTCTTCCAACTCGACCGAGACCAGCAGGATCGCCTTGCCCTGATCGCGCAGGGCGACGATCTGCTTGTGAATGAATTCGATCGCGCCGATGTCCACGCCGCGGGTCGGCTGGCCAACCAACAGCAATTCGGGGTTCCGCTCGATTTCGCGCGCCACGACGATCTTCTGCTGGTTCCCGCCCGAGAAATTCTTGGCCGACAGCCAGCCATTCGGCGGACGCACGTCGAATTTCTCGATCTTGCGTTCTGTGTCGGCACGCAGGGCGGCGTTGTTCATGAAAATCCCGCGCTGATAGGCGGGGTCTCGGTGATAGCCGAAGGCCACGTTTTCCCAGGCGTGGAAGTCCATGATCAGACCTTCGCGTTGCCGGTCTTCGGGCACATGGGCGATGCCTTGGGCGCGCCGCGCCTGACCGTCGGCCTCGGGTCCGCTGAGCGCCAGAGGCGTACCATTAAGTTTGATCACGCCTGATCCTGAGCGCATGCCGCCCAATACTTCGAGCAGCTCGGACTGCCCGTTGCCGGCGACGCCCGCGATGCCCACGATCTCGCCCGCGCGGACGGTCAGGTCGATACCTTTGACGCGCTCGACGCCCGCCGAATCCGTCACCCGCAGGTTCTCGATTTCAAGGATGGGCTTGCCGGGTTTGGCCGGCACCTTGTCGACGCGCAGCAGAACCTTGCGCCCGACCATCAGCTCGGCCAACTCCTCGGGGTTGGTCTCGGCGGTCTTGACCGTGGCAGTCATCTGGCCGCGGCGCATCACCGACACGGTGTCGGTGGCTTCCATGATCTCGCGCAGCTTGTGGGTGATCAGGATGATGGTCTTGCCCTCGGCGCGCAGCCGGTCGAGGATGCGGAACAGCTGGTCGGCCTCGGCCGGGGTCAGCACCCCGGTGGGTTCGTCCAGAATCAGGATTTCCGCCTTCCGGTACAGCGCCTTGAGGATTTCGACCCGCTGCTGCATGCCCACGCCGATCTCGTCGATGCGCTTGTCGGGGTCCACGAACAGCTCGTATTCTTCCTCGAGCTCTTTCAGCTCTTTCCGAGCCTTGGCCAGCGAGGGGGCCAGCAGCCCGCCATCTTCGGCGCCCAGAACGATGTTTTCCAGAACGGTGAAATTCTCGACCAGCTTGAAATGCTGAAAGACCATGCCGATACCCGCGGCGATCGCGGCCTGGCTATCGGGGATGTCGGTCTTTTTGCCGTTGATCCAGATTTCACCTTTGTCGGCCTTGTAGAAGCCGTACAGAATGCTCATCAGCGTGGATTTGCCCGCACCGTTTTCACCGATGATCCCGTGGATCGTGCCGGGGGCGACGCTGATCGAGATGTCCTTGTTCGCTTGAACTGGCCCAAAGGCTTTGGAAATCCCTTTGAGCTCGATGGCGGGGACTGTCATGTCTTGTCCTCGATTGCCGTAGAAGCTGCGCTGATTTCGCGATCATTCTGTCGTGGCGAAACAGCGGCATGAGTGGATGCGGGACGGGAGGTCTCCCCCGCCCCGCGCGATATCAGAACTGCAGTGCCGGGCAGCTGTCGTTCTCGTAGTAGCTGACGACGGTGACATTGCCGTCGATGATGTCGCGGCGCGCCTTTTCGACGGCGGCCTTCATCTCGTCGCTCACCAGCGAGGCGTTGTTTTCATCCATGGCAACGCCGACACCGTCCTGTGCCAGACCCATGGTGAACTTGCCGGTTTCGACATCTTCGCCTGCTTTCATGGCGTCATAAACGGCCACGTCCACGCGCTTGAGCATCGAGGTCAGAACCTTGCCCGGGTGCAGGTGGTTCTGGTTGCTGTCCACGCCGATCGACAGGATGCCTTCGTCGGCCGCGGTCTGCAGAACACCGACGCCGGTACCGCCTGCGGCAGCGTAGATCACGTCAGCGCCTTGGCTGATCTGAGCTTTGGTCAGCTCCGAACCCTTCACCGGGTCGTTCCAAGCGGCCGGGGTGGTGCCGGTCATGTTGGCTACGACGTTGATGTCAGGGTTCACGGCCTTCGCGCCCTGGGCGTAGCCGCAGCCAAAGTGCCGGATCAGCGGAATGTCCATGCCACCGATGAATCCGACCGTACCCGACTTGGATGCCATCGCGGCCATCATGCCGACCAGGTACGAACCTTCATGCTCGGCGAACGAGACCTGGCGGATGTTAGGCGCGTCCAGCCAGCTGACGTCGACGGCAACGAACTTGGTGTCGGGATAGTCAGGTGCGACGGCGGCCAGCGGATCAGCCATGGCAAAGCCCATGGTGATGATCGGGTTTGCACCGGCTTCAGCGAAGCGACGCAGGGCTTGTTCGCGCTGCGCTTCCGACTGCAGCTCGATTTCGCGATAGGATTTGCCGGTCTGGTCGGCCCAGCGCTTGGCGCCGTTATGGGCTGCTTCGTTGAACGATTTGTCGAACTTGCCGCCCAGATCGAAGATGATCGCCGGTTCGGCCAGCGCCGCACCTGCGGTCAGTGCAAACGCGGCGGCCGCGCCCATCAAGGATTTCATCAGGGTCATCATATACTCCCGTTGTTTTTTATGGCTTCGGGGCAGGGGCTTTTGCCCAGCCCCGCTCAGAGCGAGCAGAACTGCTGTGATAGCGGCAATTAAGGCCGTCTGAAACAGCCATGGTCAACCGCTTTTTGACCATTTGGTCTCAGAAATGCCCGGCTTTCGTCAGGGTAGCGCGCGCTCCATCAAGATTGCATCTACTTTGTCAGCCTTGCCGCGCCGGTAATATCCCGGCCGAAGACCGCAGCGCGCATAGCCGCAACTTTGGTAGAGTGCAATGGCGGCCGCGTTGTCCGATGCCACCTCAAGAAACGCCCGGCGCGCACCCAGATCGTGAGCCTTGTCATGCCAAGCCTGCAT